>JBBRHT010000013.1:0-17418 GCA_038222295.1 Lysobacterales bacterium | reverse complement strand
CCGAGCCTGCCAAGATCGGCAAGACCCAATCGCACGGCTGCATCCGCCTGACCAACTGGGATGCGTTGACGCTGGCGCATTCGGTCGGACCCGGCACGCCCGCCGTGTTGCAGGAGTAATCCACGTGACTGGCAGGCCGGTCATCCGGAGATGCGCATGAAGAGCGTGCTGCTGTTCCTTGCCGGCCTGCTGGTCGGCGCCAATGTCGTCTACTTCCTGGTGACGCGTGATTGCCGCGCGCCGATCGCCGCACCACCGGCATCCTCCGTGCCCCCCGTTGCCGCGCCCAATGCACCCGCATTGTCGCCGCCGCGAACGCCAGCGGCACCAGCATCCTCATCGAGGCCCGCCCTGCCCGCCGCCGCGATTCCCGCCGCAACGGCGCCCGCCATCACCGGCCTGTTGCTGCCGGTTGCGGGCATTGCCCCGACGCAACTCATCGATACGTTCGGTGACGACCGGCAGGGCACGCGTCGCCACGAAGCACTGGACATCATGGCCGCGCGCGGGACGCCGGTCCTGGCGGCGTCCGATGGCAAGGTCGCCAAGCTCTTCACCAGCGTCCTTGGCGGCCTGACCATCTACGAATTCGATCCAGCCGGCACCTACTGTTACTACTACGCACACCTGGATCACTACCAGCCCGGCCTCGTCGAAGGCCAGTCGCTCAAGCGGGGCGACGTGATCGGCTACGTCGGCAGCACCGGCGACGCCAGCGAAGACGCGCCGCACCTGCACTTCGCGATCTTCCTGCTCGGCCCCGAGAAGCAATGGTCGAAGGGCACCGCGATCAATCCCTACCCCTTGCTGGCCAGTACATCCGGGAGTCGCTGAAACGCGGCCATGTCCTCGAACGAGGTCGAATGCGCAGTACTGCCGAGCGCGCGCGCCATCCCCGCGCACGCGCCTGATCGACGGACGGGAACGCTCCGAAGACCCACCGACGCCGGTGTATCCTCCAGCCAGATCCGTTGAAACGGTACATCCATGAAACGCTTTGCGTTGACCCTTACCGTGATGTCCCTGCTGCTGGCTGGCTGCGCGAGCGGTCCTGCGCGTCGTGTCTCCGAGCCGACCGCCAACATCCAGCAACTGACCGTCCGCATGGATGGCAGCTGGTCGCTGGATGTGCGCATCGACAACTTCAGCAACGTGCCGATGCGGTTCGACGGCATCCGGCTTGCGTTGCTGGTCGGCGGCGTGCCGGCGGGCACCATCGAGGGACACGCCGGCCTGTCGATCGGCCCGGAATCCGCCGACGTCGCCACCGTCGCCCTGGTCCCGTCATCGGCGGCGAAGATCGTCATGGCCGACGCCTTGGCACGCGGCGCCAGCTTGACTTATTCGCTCGAGGGCACCATCGACGCAGGACTGGAAACCGGCAGCCTGCACAGCTACCGGATCAAGCGCAGCAATGCGCTTGCACCGGTCCCCGGACTGGCCGGCGTCCTGCGCTGAAAACCCCTGGCATCGACGACATCCACGCTGGAGTGACATGAGCAACTATCGCGCGCCGCTGTCGGACATGCGCTTCGTCCTGTTCGACGTCCTTGGTGCGCAGGCACTGTTCTCACGCCTCGGATTCGACGCCGCCACGCGCGACACCGTCGATGCCGTGCTGGATGAGGGAGCGCGTTTCGCCGAGACGGTGCTCGCGCCGCTCAATGCCATCGGTGATGCAGCCGGATGCAGTTTCGATCCGCAAACCGGTGACGTCACCACCCCACCAGGCTTCCGCCAGGCGTATGCGCAATATGTCGATGGCGGTTGGCCAGGGCTGGTTTCTCCCGAGGCGTTCGGTGGACAGGGGCTACCGCATGCGGCCGGTGTTCCGCTCAAGGAAATGATCGACGCGGCCAACCTGGCATGGGGCAATTTCCCGCTGCTGTCCCACGGTGCGACGGAGGCGCTGCTGCATCACGGCGAAGCGTGGCAACAGGATGCGTTCCTCAAGCCCATCGTCCAGGGCGCATGGACCGGGACCATGTGCCTGACCGAACCGCAGTGCGGCACCGACTTGGGCCTGCTCACCACGCGTGCCGTCGCCAACGACGACGGAAGCTATTCCATCACCGGCACCAAGATCTTCATCACGGCGGGCGAGCACGACTTCACCGACAACATCATCCATCTCGTGCTGGCCCGACTGCCGGGCGCACCGGCGGGCAGCAAGGGCATCTCCATGTTCATCGTGCCCAGGATGCAGGTCGATCGCGACGGCACCATGGGTGAACGCAATGCCGTGCGATGCGGAGCGCTTGAACACAAGATGGGAATCCATGGCTCCGCCACGTGCGTGATGAACTTCGACGGCGCGCGTGGCTACCTGATCGGCGAGCCCAACAAGGGATTGGCCGCGATGTTCACCATGATGAACACCGCGCGCCTGGCGGTCGGCCTGCAGGGGCTGGGCATCGCGGATCGCGCATGGCAGAACGCACTGCGCTACGCGCGCGAACGCCTGCAGATGCGCTCGCTCTCGGGACCGAAATTCCCCGGGCAGCGCGCCGATCCGATCATCGTGCACCCTGATGTGCGCCGGATGCTGCTGACGCAGAAGGCACTGGTCGAAGGCGGCCGCGTGCTCGGCTACCACGCAGCCTCGCTGATTGACATCACCAGCCACGGCCAGGATGCTGCCGAGCGTGCGCGGGCCGACACCTTGCTGGGCTTCCTGACGCCAATCGTCAAGGCCTGCCTGACCGAATGGGCGGTGGAATGCACCTATCACGCGCTGCAGTGCTTCGGCGGCCACGGCTACATCGCCGAACACGGCATGGAGCAACTGGTGCGCGATGCCCGCATCACGACCTTGTACGAAGGCACCACCGGCATCCAGGCGTTGGACCTGATGGGCCGCAAGACGCTGCAGCAACAAGGAGCGGGACTGCGGGTGATGCTGGCGATGATCGAGGACTTCTGCGCCGACAGCGCAAGCCAGCAGGTGGCCGGCGAGTTCATCGCGCCCCTGCGTGAAAAAGCCGCCGAATGGCAGGAACTCACGCGCGCCATCGGGCTGCGCGCCGCTGCCGATCCCGAGGAAGTCGGTGCCGCCGCATACGACTACCTGTTCTATTCCGGTTATGTCGCACTCGCCTACTGGTGGGCGCGTAGCGTGGTTGCAGCCGAGTCGTCGACACGGCCGTCTGCATTCAAGGAGTCGAAGCGCGAGACCGCGCGGTTCTACTTCGCTCGACTGCTGCCGCGGACGCTGACGCACAAGGCGGCGATCGAGAGTGGCGCCGGTCCGTTGATGTCGCTGGATGCGGATCGGTTCGACGCCTGATCCGACAGGCCCCAGCGCGCGGGATCTGCGGCGCCTGCCATACAAACTCCCGGCGAATGGGTATAAGGTTGATCCCCGATGGAGACCGACAGAGCGACGCTGCGCCTTGTCCAAGCGGGAGCCCCCGTGGATTCCGGGCTTGCCCCTGCCGACATGGCCGGCACGCTGCCACACACCCCCCGACTCGATGCCGTCCGCCTGCTGTCCCTGGATGCCTACGGGCGCGTACTCGACTGGATGAGCTGGCAGGACGCGACGTGCCTGTACGTGCGCGGCGCCGTGGCGTGGACGCTCGGCGATCCCTGCCTGAGCGTCCACGGCGGCATCTCGCGAATGACCGGAATGCGCAGTGTCCTGGAGCTGCATCCGATCGTCGCTGCGCGGGGACATGCGCGCGCGCATGCGCTCGATCCCACGCCGTCGCTGACCAATGTCGCCCTGTTCGCCCGCGACCAGCACCTGTGCCTGTATTGCGGACGCGACTTCAGCCGCCAGCAACTGACGCGCGACCACGTCGTGCCGCTGTCCAGAGGCGGCCGCGACATCTGGGAGAACGTCGTCGCAGCCTGTTTCCACTGCAATTCGCGCAAGGGTGGCCGGACGCCCCAGCAGGCATCGATGCCACTGCTGGCGATCCCCTATCGCCCCAGCTGGATCGAGCACCTCATCCTGTCGAACCGGAACATCCTCGCCGACCAGATGGCCTTCCTGAAAAGCCACCTGCCCAAGCGCAGGCAACGCATGGCCTGATGGCCTGGTGGCCGTCGCGACGAACGCGCGGGCGCCAGCTCATGGCGCAACTTCGCTACACTCGAAGCAGCCCAATCTGAACCGGATCGCACCATGGTACTGACGCTCGGTTTTACCGGCATGGACTCGGCCACGGAGGCGGCATTGACCGCGGCCTTCCAGCAGGCCAACGCCAGCCTGGGGAGTCCATGGCAGCTGGTACCCGACGCGGACGCCGCAACGGTCATCGTCGACATGGACAGCATGTACGGCCCGATGAGCTGGCTTCGACTGCACGCGGCGGGCAAGCAGGTGGTGGGGCTGAGCTCGGCGGCCCGCACGCAGACGGATTTCCACCTGCGTCGCCCCTTCGACACCGACAGCGTGGTCGAGCTGCTGCAGGCCGTCAGTGGTGGCCAGCCCGCCAAGCCGGCCGCTGAGCCCCAAGTCCCGCAGAAGCCCGCTACTGCCGCGCGGACGGCGTCCAAGGCTGCCGCCCCGGTTGCTGCTGCACCGCCGCCGCACGTGGCCGCCGTGCCGTCCGGGATGTCACCGTCGCCGGTGCCGCAGGACCTGCTGCCCGAGGAGCATCCGCTTCCCGTGGATGAGGAAGCCCAGTCGCCTGCGCCTGCGCCCCATCTGCCCGCATCGGTGGAAGCTGGAACGCTGTCCCCCACCACGATCACGCCATCAGCCGCCATCGCGCACCCGGCGCCGGCCATGGAGCCGATTGCGCCAGTCCCGGCCCGCGAGTCCGTTTTCGCCGACTGGCTTGCGCCTGGCGCGCTGAGCGGGCGGTTCCGCTACCGGCGTGCCATCCAGGAGCCGCTGTTCATCGACGCCAATGCCCGCCAGTACTTCGCGACCACGTCCCTCAAGCCGCTGGCCGGCGTGATCGAGGGCCGTGTCGGCCGGGAGGACTTCCAGCCCGTGGACGCGGCCGCCTGGGTCCGTGAGACCGAAGCGCTCGGCGCCGCGCAGGCCTTGAATCGGCTGCAGTGGTTCGGTGGACTGGTGGCCGGCAAGGGCCACCTGCTGCCGGAGTTCGACGCGTCCGGACGATACCGGCTGGGCAAATGGCCACAGACCGAACGTGAATTCCCCAAGCACTTCCGGATCGCGACGGCAATGATGAAAGGCCCGGCGACGCTCGCCGACCTCGCCAGCGCAAGCGGCGTGTCCTTCGAGGAAGTGGCCGATTTCGTCAATGCCAGCCTGATCACCGGCTATGCGGAACTGGTACCCGACGCGCCGCCGGAGCCAGTGGAGCAACCAAAGCCCGCCGGGCTGTTCGGGCGTCGGCGCGGAAAGTAAACAATCCGCCGCACCCATATCGGACTTTCCTTGCCCGTCACGGCGACGGCGGCGAAAATGGCGGCATGATCGATTCTTCGCGATACCCGCGCCTCTCGCGCATCGACTCGCCTGCCGACCTGCGCCAGTTCGACGCAGGCGAACTGCCGGCGATCGCCGAGGAGCTGCGCGCGTACCTGATCGAATCGGTCGGCCGCAGCGGCGGCCACTTTGGCGCCGGACTGGGCGTCATCGAACTGACCGTCGCCCTGCATTACATCTATGCGACGCCGGACGATCGCATCGTGTGGGATGTCGGCCACCAGACGTATCCGCACAAGATCCTGACCGGCCGTCGCGATGCGATCCACACCGTCAAGCAAAAGGACGGCATCGCGCCATTCCCCAAACGCGATGAAAGCCCCTACGACACGTTTGGCGTCGGCCATTCCTCGACATCGATTTCCGCTGCCCTGGGCATGGCGATCGCCAACGCGCAGGCCGGCAGCGAGCGCAAGGTCGTCGCCGTCATCGGCGATGGCGCGATGACTGCGGGCATGGCCTACGAAGCGCTCAACCACGCCGGCGGCATGGATCCGGAACCCGACCTGCTGGTCATCCTCAACGACAACCGGATGTCGATTTCGGAAAACGTCGGCGGCCTGACGCGCATGCTCGGCCGCATGACCGCGAGCCGCACGCTCAACGCGCTGCGCGAAGGCGGCAAGAAACTGCTGGGCGACAAGAACAAGCCGACTGCGAAATTCGTGCGCCGCTGGGAGGAACACTGGAAAGGCATGTTCGTCCCGTCCACGCTGTTCGAGGAAATGGGTTTCCATTACACCGGGCCGCTCGACGGCCACGATGTCGGCGCGCTGGTCTCGACGCTGCACACGCTGAAGGCACTCAAGGGCCCGCAACTGCTGCATGTCATCACCACCAAGGGCAAGGGTTACGAGTTGGCCGAAGGCGACCAGATCGGCTACCACGCCGTGTCGCCCTTCGATCCGACGCAGGGCCTGCTGGCCAAGCCGGGCGCGAAGAAACCCACCTACACCGATGTCTTCGGCGATTGGTTGTGCGACATGGCGGCGATCGAGCCGCGCCTGATGGCCATCACCCCGGCAATGCGCGAAGGATCGGGACTGGTTCGCTACAGCAGGGAATATCCCGACCGCTACTTCGACGTCGCCATCGCCGAGCAGCATGCGGTGACGCTTGCGGCCGGCATGGCGTGCGAAGGGGCGAAGCCGGTCGTTGCGATCTATTCGACCTTCCTGCAACGCGGGTACGACCAGCTCGTGCACGATGTCGCGCTCCAGGGACTGGACGTGCTGTTTGCGATCGATCGCAGCGGCGCTGTCGGCCCGGACGGCGCGACCCACGCGGGCAACCTCGACCTGAGTTACCTGCGCTGCGTGCCCAACATGGTGGTGATGGCGCCTGCCAGCGAGAGCGAATGCCGGCAGATGCTCAGCACCGGTTTCTCTTTCGACGGTCCCGCTGCGGTGCGTTATCCCCGCGGCAGCGGTCCTGGCACCGCCGTACCGGACACGCTCGATGTCCTGCCGATCGGCAAGGCCGAGCTGCGCCGTCGCGGTACGGGCGTCGCGCTGCTGGCGTTCGGCGCACTGGTGCCTGCCGCGGAGGTGGTCGGTACCGAGTTGGGACTGACGGTGGTCAACATGCGCTTCGTCAAGCCACTGGACCGCGCGCTGGTCCTCGAACTGGCACAGTCGCACAATGGCTTTGTCACCCTGGAGGACAACGTCGTCGCAGGTGGCGCAGGTTCTGGTGTCGCGGAGCTGCTGGCCGCCGAAGGCGTTGCACTGCCGATCCTGCATCTCGGCCTGCCGGATGCGTTCCAGCACCACGCGAGCCGCGAGGACCTGCTGGCCGAAGCCGGACTCGACGCCACGGGCATCCGCGCGGCATTGCTGGCCCGCTGGCCCGAGCTCGCGCGCACACGAACGATCAGCGCCGTGGGTTGACCGGCCAAGGCGCGCATAAAAAAACGGCCCGCAATGCGAGCCGTTTTTCCTTGTAACCCTGCGCCGATCAGAGCACGCCCACGGCATCCCAGGCGGCAGCGACAGCGTTGTACTGCGCCGAGCCGACGGTGTAGAGATCGGCTGCCGCATTGAGGGTCGCGGCACGGGCGCCGGCGTAGTCGGTGGCCGGGACCATGTACTGCGTCAGCGCCACGTACCAGATCTGCTCGGCGGCGGCGCGGCCGATGCCGGCAATCGCGGCATTGCCGTTGCACACCAGCGATGCCGGCGTCAGGTTGGCTGCCGTTCCTGTACCGAAGCCCGACGGCACCACCGCACCTTCCGCCAGCAGGTAGTAGAAGTGGTTGGCGACGCCCGAACTGTAGTGGACATCCAGACTGCCGATGCCATTGGAGTAGCAATCCGGAGAACGGCCATCCAGGTTCGGCTTGAACATCCAGCGCAGCGCCTTGGTGCCGGTTGTGTTGTGCGCGTAGACCTTCTCGCCGATCAGGTAGTCGCCCGGATCGTTCGGGTTGTTGGCGTAGAACTCGACCATCGTGCCCATGATGTCCGAGCTGGCTTCGTTCAGTCCGCCCGATTCGCCGCTGTAGTTCAAGTTCGCCGTGCGGGAGGTGACGCCATGCGACATCTCATGCCCGGCGACGTCCAGCGCGATCAGCGGGTTGTAGGTGACGCCATTGTCGCCGTCGCCGAAGGTCATGCAGAAGCAGTTGTCCGACCAGAACGCATTGACGTAGTTGCGGCCGTAGTGCACGCGGCTGAGCGCACCGACACCGTTGTTCGCGATGCCATTGCGGTTGTGCACGTTGAGATAGTAATCCCAGGTCTTGGACACGCCGTAGTGGGCGTCGGCCGCCACCGTCGCCGAGTCCGACAACGCGTTGTTGCCCCACGTATTGTCCGCATCGATGAAGATGCTGCCAGAACCCGAGGTGCGCTGCGCCATGTTGGTGGTGTAGCCGCCGCCGCGGGTCAGGTCCTTGAGCTGGTACTGCGCGCCGCACTTGATCGTATTGATCTGCACGGTGCCCTCGGTGAGCGACTTGCCGGTTCCAACGGCGGCCACTGGTGTGCAGGTGGTCCCGCCACCCGGACCGGGCACGGCGGTTTCGACCGTGTCCCACTGGTTGAGGATCCTGCCGCTGCGCGCATCGACGAAATAATGCATGTCGGTCGGCGTCTGGTCGGCCTTGAAGCCCGAGAAGGTGACTTCATGTGCCAGCACCGGTGCGGAGCCGAGCGCGTAGACAACCAGGCGGGACGTCGGCCTGCCGATGAAGCCGCTGCCGAAGCGGGCACCCGCCTCGACGATTGCGCGACTGCTGCTGAACGTCGGGACGATATCCGGGCGCGCCGTCGTATTCAACGACTGGGTCACACTCCGGAGCTGGCCGTTGCGCGAATGCAGGACGAAGTCGCCGCCGATCATCGGCAGGCCGCGATAGGTGCGTGCGAAGCGGACGTGTTCAGTGCCCTTGGCATCGACAATGACGTCGCGGGTGACGAAACCATCGGCCGGCGCGCGGCGGACGGCATGCGCCGCAGGCCCGTCGATGAGCCCCTGCGCACGCAGGGCAACGGATGAACTCAATGCGTTACCGGCAAACGCCGGTGCGGCGACGAGCGCCGAAGCGATCGCGATGGTCAACAGGCGAGACTGCAATTGCATGACTATTCCCCCAGAGTGTGTTGGCGCCCCGGCTGACGGAGCATTGTCGCTAACCCATGAATCGATGGACGATCTGCTCCAGGCTGCACGCGCCTGCCTGGCACTTCCCTGGGTCCCGCTCGTTGCCGCAGCGCGAGACCCGCGTTCCCTTATTGTTGTTTACACAGACGCTGCACGCGCCGGCCGCCGACCGCCAGCCAACCCCTGGCGACCGGGCAGGACGGCAGGGGCAAGCAGCGTGGCGCCCTCGAAAAATGACACGCGCAACTGGAACCCGCGCGGCGAATAGCCGATGAACGTCGTCGACAACCCCTGGGCCATGTCATAGCGCGCCGAAAGCTGCGGATTTTCGAGCTCCAGCAACAGCCCCAGGCTTTCCGGCTTGGGCAGCGCCGCGTGATACGCCTCGAGCACGGCCCTGGCCCGATCGAAGAACGGCACGGTCTGCTTCTGCCCGCGGACGCTTTCCGCGAAAAACTGGCGGTAGAAATACATGGGCTGGCGCAGGCGCGGAAGCACGCGCACGACCGCGGTGCCGACGGCACACACTTCGCCCTGCTCGTCGCGCGCAACGCACACGGCCTGTGCCGCGCGTGCGGCTGCCGTTGCGGGATCACGCAGCGTGTTGTTCCGCTCCCACATGGCGAGCAGCTCGGTTTTTAGTTCCGGCGTGACCTGTTTCCAGACCGGGATGATCTCTAGTGGCACTTCTTACCTCGGTGTTGGTTGCTGCGAATGAATCGATCAGGGTGCCTTGACCGGCGCAGGCGCCTTCACGGCCGGCTGTGACGCTTCCATCCGCCGGATGAACGCCAGGTACTCCGGGAATTCCAGGCGCTGGTTCTTGTTCGCGTCGAACGCCGCCAGCAGCGGCGCGGATTTGCCCGCCCGCTTGACCAGGACCAGGTTGGAATATTCGTTGGCGTCGATCGCGTCGTTCTTGTTGGCATCGATCGCGTCGAACTGGGCACGCAGGCGCGCCTGCGCCTGGCCGGCGCGACGCAGCATGATCCAGCCGTTCCTGAATTCCTGCAGCGACAACATGCCGTTCCTGTCGGCGTCCCACGCGGTGAATGCTGCATCGATTTCCGCGGGAACCGCCTGCGCGTTCGGCGCCGCTGCCTTGGCAGCCGGCCGGGTTGCGGGCGCCTGGGCGCCAACGGCGCCGGCGAGAAACAGTGCCGCCAGGCCAGCGGCAGCAGCGGCAAGGGAGGGAATTCGGGTCATGGGGCTACAGTCTCGGTGGCCAGTTCGGATTCGAATGTGATCAGGTCGCGGATTTCGGGCGTCCGCAATCCGATCATCATCGGATTGAGGACATTGGGCAGGAAGCTGATATCGAAGATCTCGCTGATGTCGCCTTCGAAGCGGATCCAGTTCAACACATCGCCGTTGGTCAGCGAGATGATCTGCACGCCGCACCATGGGTCGGCATCTCGCTTGCGCAGTTCCTCGTCCAGCTGCAAGCCTTCGAACCGCTGGTTACGCGGCTTGGACAAGCCCACCGCGGCAACGTTCCCCACGATCGACAGCCCGCGCAGGAAGCCCGGGAAAAACGCCAACGGCACGAACTTCTTCGTCTCGAAATCGACCCAGCCCAGATGGCCGGTCCCGGCGTTCAGCACCCAGAGTTTGCCATTCGCCCATCGGGGCGAATGCGGCATCGACAGCCCTTCGCAGACGACCTCGTCGGTTTCGATGTCGATCACGACGCCGCCATCGTGCCGCCGATCGCGCCAGCCATCGACCGCGTCGCTGCGGCAGACCGCGGTGACGTACTTCGGCCGGCCCTCGACCATCGCCAGGCCGTTGAGGTGGCAGCGGTCCTCGGGTGCCAGCTTGCTGATGAACTTCGGCTTCCAGATCGCCTTGAAGCTGTGCGTCTGGCTCAGCTCCGCAAGGCAGGAGTACTTGGTGTTGACGAACACCACCTTGCCGTTCGTGCAGATGCCGAGTTCGTGGATATCCAGGTCGCCGATGGTCTGTGCGTTGCGCGGAACGTAGCAGCGGTCGAACTGCCCGTGGATGACCTCGTTGGGCCGCAGCACGTTTTCGAACCGCCACAGCTGGTACAGGCCTCCGAGATAGATCCGCTGCGCGTTGCCGACGATGCCCATCGCGCGCTCGAAGATGCGCTCGAAGAATGAGACGCGCCCCTGCTTGTCGCTGCCGACCAGGTAAACGCGACCGGTCTGGTAGGACGAAATCGCCAGCGAAATCCGGTTGCCTGCCAGCCACCCGGCCAGCCCCCGGGAGCAGGTCTTGCTGACCTTGAGCTGCGTGATGTTCGGAGGCGGATTCGCCGCCTTTTCCGGGGCCGGCGACGCGGCCGGAGCCGGGGCATCGGCCACGGTTTCCAGACCTGTCTCCATTTCGCCCTTGTCGCCGACTTCGTCAATCGATCCGGCTACGGAAGTTGTCTCAACGGACACTGTTTTCTTACCTGCCACTACAAGCTCCGGCGTCGCTTAGACCAGCATTCAAGCGTACGCGTAATCCCGCGGATTGCACACGCCGGCGCTACAACCACAACCTACCGGCCATTCATTGGAGAACACAACAACCCGGCGGGACAGTCCCGCCGGGCTGGAGGTGTTTACCAGGTGTAGCGCACGGACAGCTGGCCGCCGACGAAGCTCTTCAGCGCGCCGCCATCGGTCCAGTTGGCGCCGCCGGTGACCGACAAACCATTCTTCTGCGCACCCAGGCCGAACTCGACCATTGCACTGGTGCCCCGCGTGCTGGTCGATCCGGTGAAGGTGTTGGCGACCGAGTAGTCGGTCTGGCCATCGAACTCGCGGATCGCGTTGACCGAGCCGTAGGGGGTCCAGATCCAACCGGCACCCTGGATGGTCTTGCTCAACGCGACACCCAGGCGTCCACGCGACGAACTCCCGCCTTGGGCGTCGAACTCCTCGGCCTGGCCACCGATCAGCGGACGGATGTTGTGGATCTGACTGCGCGTGTACTGTGCCTGCGGGGTGACATCCATGCCATGGAGCGTCCAGGCGGTGAAGCCGGCTTCGACGTTGAAGGCCCCGCCCTCACCGTCCGTCTTCTGCAACCCGGCGGTCGAGTTCAGATCGGCATTGAACGTCAACCAACGGTACGACGCGTCGAGATAGAAGCCATTGTCGGCGATCCACGTGCTGTAAAGGCCGAAGGTGGAGCCACTGATGTGGTCCGAACCGGAGCCCGCACCATTCAGGCGCTGCGTGCCATCGGACTTGGCAAGCAACAGGCCGGCGTTGATCCCGCGGCCGAAGTCGACGTTCATGCCGAACTCGCGACCGGTGTTGGACTGGTCGTAGGAGAAGTTGCCGCCACCGCCGAAGTTGTTCGAGGCATGGGAAGGATCGACCGCGCCCTTGTCGCTGAACACCCGGATCCACGGGGCAAGACCGCTCATGTCCTTCGTCAGTTGCGGGACCACGCCCATGCGCTGGCGCCAGGTGCCGATCTGGCTGTTGAACAGGCTCTGGGCGCCGGAGGCAATCGATGCAGCGAGCGTACCGGAGTCGTTGAGGCCCGCCACATGCACGCCGATCGAGAACACATCATCGGCGGCGTTGGTCGAGTCCAGCGCGCTGGTGACGTTCACCTGCAGGTTGAGGAAGTTGGCCTGGGTGTAGCCGATCACCTGGCCACCCACGAACGATCCCGCGGTGGAATCGCCGGTCACGTGCGCGAACGCGATTGGACCGGTGAACTCGCTGGTCGGAGCGCCGACCAGGTTCACGTTGACCGTCTGCACTGCGCCGCTCGTCATGCTGCCGTCGACATACAGCAGGTCGGACGTCAGGTTGAGCGGGCTGATATCGATGTTGAGCGCACCGTTGCCGCCCAGGTCGCCTGCAATGGTCAGCATGTCGTCGGGTGCACCGTCGACGAAGTTGATCAAACCGTTGTTGGTCAGCGGCAGCGGGTTGAGCGAAGGCACCAGTGGAAGGCCAACACCCGTACCCATGTCGATCAGGCCGGTTCCCTGAACCTGCACGATACCATTGTTGGTGAAGCTGTTACCGGCGGCCGTGCTCGATCCGAGATGGATCGCACCATTGGCCAGGACAATCGTGCCGCCCGCGCTGTTGGTGATCGCATCATCGCCATCGCCCAAGTCGGTCGAGTGGTTGGTGACATGCCAGACGCCGCCATTGCCGTTGTTGAATACATCGTCGCCGCCGCCGGTGATGACCGCGCCGTAGATGTCCCCGTAATTCACCACGTGCTGCACGCCGACGCCGCCGAGCACCGCCACTTCGCCTTCCGAGGTGGAATAGGTACGGATCACGCCGCTGTTCACGAGCATCGCCGTTCCGGCGATCGAATCCATGCTGACGCCGACCGCATAGTCGTCGTCGGTCGCATTGATGGTGCCGGAGTTGTCGATCACCACGTTGCCGTAGGCACGCGCGACCACGCCGAAGGCCTGGCTGCCGGTGGCCGACTCGGCACTGATCGTGCCGCTGTTGGTGACGTGGGCCCCGGCATTGCCGTAAGCCATCGCACCGGTCGCCGTTCCGCCGGCGTACGTGTTGACCGCGTCGATGCTGCCGGCGTTGTCGAGCGAAGCCACGCCCATTTGCGAGCCGACGTAGGCACCGTAGGCGTTGTTGGCCGACGTGGCGACAATGCTGCCGGTCGACGTGTTGGTCAAGAGCCCATCGGCGTAGGTTTGGAACACCACACCCGTCGCGCCGTCGTAGCCGGTCACGGCGATACCGCCCGAATTGGTGATGCCGCCGCTGTAGCCGCGACCGTTCACGCCCAGCGCCTGGCCATACGTGCTGGTGGCGATGATGGTGCCGGAATTGTCGACCGTGACCGTTCCGTTCTGCGCACCCGCATACAGCCCCATGGCGAGCCCGCTATAGGAGTTGGCCGTGACGCTGCCGCTGTTGTCGACCGTCGCATCGCCAGCGTCTGCCAGTGCCACGACGCCAGCCGCAAGGCTCTGGTACGAATACGCAGAGACATCGCCACTGTTCGCGACAGAGGCATTGCCGTATTCCGAGTAGGCGTACAGGCCGCTCGCATTGCGACCACTCGTCACGGACACGCTGCCGGCATTGTCAACCAGCGCGTCGCCATGGCTGGAGCTGGCGACCAGACCATACGCCCGGCTGGTGCCATTGACGTCCAGGACGCCCGCGGCGGCATTCGTGACCGACGCGTCGCCCTGCTCTGAATATGCCCTGGCTCCGTTCGCGTACTTACCCTGGACGGTGATCGCGCCGCTGTTGTCAATCGTCGCGCCAGCGTAGCCCCTGGCGAAGATGCCTGCGGCACCGAAGGCATTGACGGTGATGCTGCCGCTGTTGGACACGGTCGCCGAACCGGCATTGGCAACCGATCCAACTCCGGCCGCGTACTGGAACAAGCCGGTGGACGAGGCAGAGATGTCCCCCGAACTGGTGACGTTCACATCACCATTGGCCGACATGGCCAGTGCGCCGTAACTCCTCCCGCCCGAAACCGCAGTGATCGAGCCGGCATTGTCGATATTCGCAGCACCGTCGGCCGAGACCAGGACGCCGAGGGCATCACCGTACTTGCTGGACTGCTGCGCGTAGATGCTGCCGGTGTTGCTGACGCTGGCCGAACTGCCGGCGCCCATCGCCGCGGCGTCGATGCCGATGGCGCCAGCGTTGCCGTAGGCCAGGATGTCGCCGCCGTTGGTCACGCCGATGGTGCTGCCGTCGTTGGTGGTTGAGGCGCGGATGCCCGTGGCGTGTGACGTGTAGTTCGAGTAACCGACCGTGATGTCGCCGGTGCTGGTGATCGTGATCGCATCACCAGCGCGGGCTTCGATGCCAGTGGCATTCGCGCCGGAGTAACCGATGGCCGTGATCGCGCCGCCGTTGTCGATGGTCAGGCCGCTGGCGGCGTCGGCGTAGATACCGTAAGCACGTCCGCTGTACGCCGTCGCGGTGATCGTACCGTCGTTGCTGATCGTCGCCAGGTCGCCGGCGTGGACTTCCATGCCAGCTACCCAGCCGTAACCCGTCGCGGCGATATCGCCGGGATTCGAAACTTCGACGGTACTTCCGGCGGCAAACACGCCATCGGCAATGCCGTAATACGACCGCGCTGCGATCGTTCCGCCGTTGGCGATGTTGACGTCGCCAGCGAGCGCGTAGCCGTACAGACCGACCGCGGCGCGCGCATAGGAATAGACGTCGACTGAACCGCTGTTGGTGATCGCGACGCCGCCGGCGGCAGCGTAGCCATTAACGCCGAACGCGTTGCCGTAGATCGATGTCGCCGAGATCACACCTGTCGTGGTGTTGTCCAGGTTGACGTTGCCCGTGGCCGCGTAGCCGGACATGCCGAAGGCATTGCCGTTGTATGAGTAGGCGTTGATGGTGCCGCTGTTGGTCTGGTTGACGTCGCCGAGCGCTGCGAAGCCATTGATGCCCACCGCCATGCCGGAATACACGTTGGCAT
The DNA here is from genome assembly GCA_038222295.1 of Lysobacterales bacterium. GTDB lineage: Bacteria > Pseudomonadota > Gammaproteobacteria > Xanthomonadales > Xanthomonadaceae > Cognatiluteimonas. The sequence goes on along the minus strand of JBBRHT010000013.1, from coordinate 1,979 downwards.
CGATCGAGCCACTGTTGTCGATGCTGACGTCGCCTGTGCCGGCAGAACCAGAAATGCCGATAGCGTTGCCATACACCGAATTGGCCGCCACCGAGCCGCTGCTGGCCAGGTCGACGGCGCCGGTCGCCGAATAACCGCCGATCCCGATCGCGTTGTTGTAACGCGTCGAGACGTCGATCGAACCGCTGTTGGTGACCGATGCATTGCCGTACGCGCCGGCATAGGCGCCAAGGGCGCCGTTGTAACCGCTCGCCCGGATGCCACCGGCGTTGTCGATGGTCGCATTGCCAGCGATCGAATAGGCGAACACGCCCATTGCCGTCGAACCCGTTGAGAGCGCCCAGGCATCAACCACGCCGTAGAGGCCGTTGGTGACGGAAACGTCGCCGCCCGAAATCGCATAGATGCCGCGTGCATCGCCGCTGTACTGGGTCCTGGCCTGCACGTAGCCGTCGTTGGTCACGGTTGCGGAATTGGCGCCGTAGACGTCGATGCCGGTCGCCTGGCCTTGGCGCGAAACGCTGTAGATCGCTCCCCCGTTGGTGACTTCGCTTGTCATCCCGGTGGCGCGGATACCGATCGAATCACCCGAACGGGAGGTCGCCTCGATGAAGCCGTCGTTGGTGATCGCGGCATCGCCATTATTCGCCCGCGCGAACTCACCGACCGCAGGACCGTAGACGCCGTAGGCGACGATCGTGCCGCTGTTCGTCACGCCGACGCTGCCCTGGGTGCTGGACGCGAACTGACCGACCGCCTCGCCGAAAGCAATGCTGCGGATGTAGCCCGAGTTGTCGAGCGAGACATCGCCGTACGTCGACAGGCCGAATTCCCCGAGGGCGAACTGGTAGCCGACGACTTCGATCGAGCCGGTATCGCTATTGCTGATCGTCGCGTCGCCGTTGCCCGAGATCGCGGAGATGCCGTAGGCATAGGCTGCGTACTTGGAGAGAACCACACCACTGTTGGTGACCGAAGCACCGGACGCGCCATTCGCCTGGATGCCAGCGCCGATGTAGTTACCCTGGACGTTGATGCTGCCGCTGTTGTCGACGCTGGCCGTGCCATTGGAGGACGACGCGACGATGCCGACGGCGGTATCGCCATTGGCGGCGATCAAACCGGAGTTGGTGACGGTCGCAGCGCCATTGAATGCCAGCGCGACGGCGCCGTAAGCGCCCCCGCGGGAATTGGCCCTGATGTTGCCCGAATTGTCGATGGTGGCGTTGAGGTCGCCCGAGGCCTGGATGCCCGTCGCGCCGTAGCCGTAATTGCTGTACTGGCGCACGCTGATGTTGCCGGTGCTGGTGACGCTGGCTGAACTGCCTGCACCGGTGGCCGCGGCGTCGATGCCGGTGCCGCCGTAGTTGCCGTAAGCACGGATCCCACCGCCGTTGGCAATGGTGATGTCGCTGGCTGCGTAGTTGTTGGAAGCCGAGATGCCGGTCGCCAACGCGCCGTAGGCATCGATGCGGCCGGCGTTGTTGATGTCGATCGATCCGCCGGACACGGCGGCGATGCCGCTGGCGTAGTAGCCGGACGCGTAGATCGTGCCCTGATTGTCGATCGACACGTTTCCAGCGCCGCCATTGGCGTAGATGCCGTCTGCGGTGCCGGAACTATAGGCAGTCGCGCTGATCGAGCCGGCGTTGTAGACATTGACGCCGGAGGTGTCGCCGGTGGCGTAAATACCGAAGGCCTGGCCGTACTGGCCCGTCGTCACGGCGGTGATGGCCCCGGTATTGCTGACGGTGGTCAGGTCGGTGCCCTGCGCCTCGATGCCCGCCGCCCAGCTGGAGCCGTTGGCATTGATCGCGCCGTAGTAGTTGGAAACAGTGACGTCGGCGCCGGAAGCGAAGATGCCGTCGGCTAGACCGTTCGCGGACGTGGCCGAGATCGAACCGTAGTGGTTGGTGACGACCGCATTGCCGACGTCGGAGTAGGCGTAGATGCCGATGGCGTTGCCCGCTGCACCGCCG
>JBBRHT010000012.1:0-17882 GCA_038222295.1 Lysobacterales bacterium | reverse complement strand
GGCAATCCGTCTCATTGCTCGCTCAAGGATTTAGACCCAACCAGATGTATGTGATCACTGCTCCGAGCGGTAAGCCGCATTCGCCGCCCGATGGCAACTGCTGGAAAGTAGTTCGATCTGCATACGAAAGCGAGTTGGCTGACGGCAGAATCTGGTTCGGAAAAGACGGCAAAGGCGTGCCACGTCGAAAAATGTTCCTGAGTGAAGCTGATGGAATAGTTCCTTGGACATGGTGGCCGCACGAAGAGGTCGGACATACAGACGAGGCTCGCAAGGAAATCCAGTCAATCTTCGGCACACAAACCGCCTTTGATACGCCCAAGCCCGTACGACTAATCGAGCGTGTATTACAGATCGCGATGAAACCAAACGATACAGTTCTCGATTTCTTCGCCGGCTCCGGCACCACCGCTCACGCGGTCGCCAAACTCAACGCCGAAGACGGTGGCAACCGCAAGTTCATTCTGGTCAGCAGCACCGAAGCCACCACCGATGCGCCCGACAAGAATCTTTGCCGTGATGTCTGCTCCGAGCGCGTGCGCCGCGTACTGGGCGGCTACACCAATGCCAAGGGCGAACCCGTTGCCGGCCTTGGGGGCGGCTTCGCCTATCTGCGCACGCGCCGCATCCCGCGCCACCGCCTCAATCGGCGCCTGGGCCATGTGGAAACCTGGCACGCACTGCAGCTGATGCACGCGCTGCCGCTGGATGTCTGGCGCGGGCGCGGTTTCATTGCCGCGACCCATGCGGAGACCGCCGTCGCCTACCTGCCCGACCTCGATGAGGTCGCCATCGACGCGTTGCACGCCTGGCTGGAGGCTTGGCAGGGACCGCATGCCAGCGTCTACAGCTGGGCTCCAGAACGGCTGCATGCCTTCGCCGCGCGCATCGACGCGTTGCCGATCCCCCAGACCCTTGCCGAACGTTTCGGCCGCTGACCGGATGCCCCCATGCCGCATGCCCTGAAACCTTTCCAGCAGGACGTCTGCACCGGCCTGGCGCTGCAGTTCGCGCAGGTCCGCGAGCGCTACGACGAGCTGGGCCCCGACGCGCCGGAGCGCGAACGCGATCTCATCCGTCACCGCGATGCGGCGGTGATGCTGCAGGCGCCCACCGGCTCGGGCAAGACGCTGCTGGCGATCGAGACCATGGCCCTGCTGTCTGGGCCGGACAACGGCGGCGAGCGGTTGCTGTGGTTCTGGTTCGCGCCCTTCAGCGGCGTGATCGAGCAGGCGCGGCGCGCCTTGCGCGACCAGGCGCCGCAGCTGTCGCAACTGGACCTGGAGACCGATCGCCGGCTGGATGCGATCAGCCCGGGCGCGGTGTTCGTCACCACCTGGCAGAGTGTCGCGGCCGCCAACAAGGACGCGCGCCGGGCGCGCAGCAAATCCGATGCGGCGGTATCGATCGATGCGCTGATCGTGCAGGCGCGCGCCGCCGGCTATCGCATCGCCTGCGTGGTGGACGAGGCGCATCACGGCTTCCAGTCCGCGAAGCAAGCCAAGCGCTTCTTCGCCGAGGTGCTCAAGCCCGACTACGCGCTCCTGATGACTGCCACGCCCGACGACGAGGACGCGCGCCGCTTCGCCCGCGACACCGGCTATCACCTGGGCGGCAGCGAGCGCCTGGCCAGCCTGAGCCGCGCCGATGGCGTGGAGGCCGGCCTGCTCAAGCGTGGCGTCAAGCTGGTGCGCTTCATCGCCCGCAACGACGACGAGAAGTCGCTGATCGACTTTGAACACACCGCACTGGACGAGTGCGTGCGCCTGCATCGGCAGATCAAGGAGCTGCTGGCCGAGAATGGCGTGCCGTTGACGCCATTGATGCTGGTGCAGGTGCCGGACGACAAAAGCCATCAGCGCGTCAATGGCGCGCCCAGCCAGATCGAGCAGGTGCGCCTGCGCCTGGTCGAGGAATGGGGCTTTGCCGACAGCGCCGTGCGCGCCCATTCGGCTGCCGAGCCGGACCCGGACCTCATCGCGTTGGCCGCCGACCCGAATGTCGAGGTGCTGGTATTCAAGATGGCGGTGGCGCTGGGCTTCGATGCGCCGCGTGCGTTCACCTTGTGTGCCCTGCGCGGGGTGCGCGACCAGAGCTTCGGCGTGCAGGTGGTCGGTCGCCTGATGCGCGTGCATACGCTGCTGCAGGGCCGAACGGACATGCCGCGCGAACTGGATTTCGGCTATGTGTTCCTGGCCAATTTCGAATCGCAGGAAGGCCTGCTGGATGCCGGCAAGCTGATCAACGCGATGGAAACCCAGGCGCCCGAACTGGGCACCCAGACCGTGGTGACCGTGATCGCCGGGCAACCGCAGGTGCAGGTGGTACGGCAGAACGAGGCGCCGGCGCTGTTCGCGCGTGACGAGGCTGCGCGAACCGCGCCCGTGCCGGATGTGGAGTCGAGCGCGGCGGTGGATTTCGCGCATGCGCTGCCGTTGTTCGCTGGCGACGATGCGTCAGCCGCCACGACGCAGACGAACACGCCGGCGTCCGCATTAAGCTCGGCGTTACGCGCGGATGCACGCCGCCAGGTGACTGCGAAGCGAGGCGCCCTGGTGCCGGCAAAGCTGGTGACCGAAGCGCTGCCGGAGATCGGCGGCGACATCGAGGAGCGCATCGCCGCGCTGGCCGATTTCAGCGCCGAGGTGCTGGCCAGCCAGCAGGGCGAATGGGCGGAAGTCGAACGCCGTTCGCGCGACATGTTCGATGCGCGCCACCTGGGCGAGAGCCAGGACGAGGACAGCGTGATCCTGGCCCAGCTCGACGCCACTGCAGTTGCCCGGCGGGTGGAGCGGCAGCTTGGGTTGTTTGGAAACGTGCAGCCCAATCGGCTGATGCAGGCGTTGAGCGCGCGTTTTTGCGATGCGCTCAGGCGCAACAACATTCGCCCACCGGACAACGAGGAAGAACTGGATCATCGGCTCGACCTGGTGCTTGCCCACCACCCGCAGCTGCTCCGACGCGCAGTGAAGCGGGCCTGCCTGGATGGGCTCTACACCCGCGAAGTGGAGTTGCCGGCACTGGTCGGCTTCGATGCCGCCGGTATCGAGGCACGCCGCAATGCCTATGGCCGTTTCCCGGACGATCTTAATGGCGACGAGCGCGACTTCGCAAAGCTGCTCGATGCAGACGCCAGCGTGCGCTGGTGGCATCGCAACCCGGTTCGCCAGGCATCCTCGGTGGCGCTGTTCGGCTGGGATCACGGCGCGGGGTTCTATCCCGACTTCGTGGTCGCCATCGACGGCCGGCGCAGCCAGGACGGCATCGTGCTGGTCGAGGTGAAGGGACCGTTGCTCTGGAACGAAGCACAGGAAGCATTGAAGATCGCCGGTGGCCGCCATCCGGCCTATGGGCAGACCATCGCGGTCGGCCGTCGTGCAGGCGAGCATTTCAAACGCTTGGAAGTGGACGGCGAGCGACTGACGCCAATCGGGGATTTCGATTTCGCCCAACTCAGGCTGGCGAATCTCTGACGCTGCAGAAACGGGGCCAGAGTGAAGTTTCCTGGCTACCAGTCTGGAACGATCAATGTTCACCGGGCAGGAAATTCACTCTTCTGGGATCAGCAGGTTGCCGGTGGCGGGATCGCCGACCGGCGTCACCGGTTCCAGCAGCCGGTACGGCACTTGCTTGGCAGCGGCCTTGGCCTTGCGGTCGCCGAGCCAGTTGAGTTCAGGCATTGCGGAGTTCTCGCTTGATCAGGCGGCGCGGGTTTCGTGGGCAAAGCGGAAGCTGGCCTTGAGCTTGCTCAGTGCGCTGTTGAACGGGATCGCCCGACGGTGTTGCAGTTGTCCGACGACGATGCCGGGGGCGACGCCTTGCGCCTGCGCGAACGCCTGCACACTGGCGCGCGTAAATGCTCCAGCAACGATGAACCGGGTCATCTCCGCCGGTGCGACCAACGCCCGCGCGGCGAAGTCGTTGGCTTCCTGCTCCTGCGCGGTGACATCGCCCGCGCGCTCGAAATCGATGAACTGCTCGCGCTTGCCGTGCAGGAGCACGTGGCCGAGTTCGTGGAACAAGGTAAACCAGAGCTGGTCGTCGGTCTTGTAGCGCAGGCTGAGCTGCACGAGCGCCTTGTCCTTGGCGATCCAGCGGGTTGCACCGCAGACGCGGGCACCATCGGGCGTTGGCACGAGCACTACGGCAACACCCACGCTGGCGAGACGCGCAATCAGCGGGTCGACGAATTCCACACCCGGCAGGCGCGAGAATCCCTTGATCTCCGGCAAGGCGGCGCGCAATGCAGCAGCATCGAACGGCGCGCAGTGCAAACGCTCGGCTTGACGCTCACCCTGCGCCAACCAGGCGAGCAGCGCCCATTCGTGCGACTGGAACGCAGCCGCCTTGCGGTACGCGGCCTGCACGTCGCCCCAGACATCAGGCAGGTAGTCCAGCGAACCGACGCAGAAAAACGCACGCAGGGCACGCACCAGTTCGGGACCGCGCAAGCCGCCGGGAACCCAACCCAGTCTCGCCACCGCCCGATGCGGCAACCGGTCCAGCCATGGCAGTTCGGCGGCGAGCGCCGCCTGCTCTGATTGGCGCGCCAGATGTTCGCGATAGCGCGCCTCCAGCGCCAGCCAGACCCGTGCCGGCAAACCGAAGACGGCTTCGAGCTTGAGGGCGGTGTCCGGAGTGACCGGCTCCTGTCCGGCGAGCAGGCGGTTGACGTGCTTGACCGAGAAGCCAAGACGCTGCGCCAGTTCAGCCTGCGTCAGCCCGGATGCGTCGCGATGCTCATCCAGCACCGCGCCGGGTGGGACTGCGTAGTTGGGCTGGTAATGCTGCTGGCTATTCATGGGTATCGGCGATTTCGAGGATGAGGATGCGGGTGACGCGGTTCCAGTCCAGGCCGCCCTCGGTGCGGGTCGGAATCGGATCGTGGTCAGGTATGAAAATCAGCCTGTAGGGATGATCGAGGTCGATGGACAACTGCCCACCACGATCGCCAGTGAGCTCATGGCAGCGCATGGGGCCGCGACATGGAGGCCATAGGTCGGCAAGCGACAAGGCCGCGGAAAGTACTGCCAACCGGTTGGCAAGCAGCTTCGCTCGATGTAGGCCATGCCTGCGTTGCATCAGACGCTGGTCATTGCATTCCTTCTCCAGCTTGCTGGCCGCGAAACGCAGATCCATCCATGAGGCCCGTATCTTTAACCCAAGAGGTTACTAACAATCGATGTGACTGTCCACTTGGGACTACAAAGCCGTTTTCGATTGCCGATTCATCCCTTCATCGCGAGAAAGCGATAGAATGCCGCCGCCCTGCCGAGGGGCGCTGCAAGTCCGGGGGCCGCCAGCAGGCGCGCAGTTCCGGAATCAGGCTCGGCATGGGTTTTCCTGCAACGGCGCCCGTTTGACGTGAGTCCCGACGCGGACTCCTGAACGGAGCAGCACGCCATGAACATGCCAGCCACCACCGCCCACGATTACAAGGTCGCCGACATCACGCTCGCCGACTGGGGCCGCAAGGAAATCGACATCGCCGAGCACGAGATGCCGGGCCTGATGTCCATCCGCAGGAAGCACGCCGCCGCCAAGCCGCTGCAGGGCGTGCGCGTCACCGGTTCGTTGCACATGACGATCCAGACCGCGGTGCTGATCGAAACGCTCAAGGACATCGGCGCCGACGTGCGCTGGGCCTCCTGCAACATCTTCTCGACCCAGGACCACGCCGCCGCCGCGATCGCCGCAACCGGTACGCCCGTATTCGCCTGGAAGGGCGAGTCGCTGGAAGAGTACTGGGACTGCACGCTCGATGCCGTCACCTTCCCGGGTGGCCTCGGCCCGCAGCTGGTCGTCGATGACGGCGGCGACGTCACCCTGCTGATCCACAAGGGCTACGAACTCGAGCAGGGCTCGCAATGGGTGGACGAGCCCGCTGCATCGCACGAGGAAGGCGTCATCAAGGCGCTGCTCAAGCGCGTGGCGAAGGAGCGTCCCGGCTTCTGGACCACGGTCGTCAAGGACTGGAAGGGCGTCTCCGAAGAGACGACCACCGGCGTGCATCGCCTGTACCAGATCGCCGAGCAGGGCAAGTTGCTGAGCCCGGCCATAAACGTCAACGACTCGGTCACCAAGTCGAAGTTCGACAACCTCTACGGTTGCCGCGAGTCCCTGGCCGACGGCCTCAAGCGCGCGATGGACGTGATGCTGGCTGGCAAGGTCGCGGTTGTCTGCGGCTACGGCGACGTCGGCAAGGGTTCGGCGCATTCGCTGCGCGCTTACGGCGCGCGCGTCGTGGTGACGGAGATCGATCCGATCTGCGCATTGCAGGCGGCGATGGAAGGCTTCGAGGTGAACACGGTCGAAAGCACGCTGGGCCGTGGCGACATCTACGTCACCACCACCGGCAACAAGGACGTGCTGACGCTGGAGCACATGCGCCAGATGAAGGACCAGGCGATCGTCTGCAACATTGGCCACTTCGACAACGAGATCCAGGTCGACGCGCTGTACGCGTCCGGCGCCGAGCACGTCAACATCAAGCCGCAGGTCGACAAGTACATCTTCCCGAATGGGAATGCGATCTTCCTGCTCGCCGAAGGCCGCCTGGTGAACCTGGGCTGCGCGACCGGGCATCCGAGCTTCGTGATGTCCAACTCGTTCTCCAACCAGACGCTCGCGCAGATCGACCTGTGGGCCAACAAGGATGTGTACGAAAAGACCGTCTATCGCCTGCCCAAGCACCTGGACGAGGAAGTCGCGCGCCTGCACCTTGAAAAGATCGGGGTGAAACTCACAACGCTGACCCCCGCCCAGGCCGACTACCTCGGCGTGGCGATCGAAGGCCCTTACAAGCCGGATCACTACCGCTACTGAGCATTGCAGCGGGCGGCCTCCGTGCCGCCCGTTGGCATCGGCACCGGCAACCGGAGTGAAGCGTGATTCGCGTCCCGATTTCCTTTGAGTTCTACCCACCCAAGAACGACGAGCAGCGCGAGCAACTCGATCGCACGGCTGCACGCCTGAAATCGCAGTCCCCGGACTATGTCTCCTGCACGTTCGGCGCCGGCGGATCGACGTTGAGCTATACGTCGGAAACCGTCCGCGCACTCAAGCACGAGCATGGACTGGAGGCCGCGCCGCACGTGTCGTGCATGGGCGGCAGCCGCGAAGAGATCCGCGAGCTCCTGCGGCTCTATCGTGCCCTGGGCTGCAGGCGCGTGATCGCGTTGCGTGGCGACCTGCCATCGGGCATGGCCCGGATGGGCGACCTGCGGTATGCATCGGACCTGATCGCCTTCATCCGCGAGCAGCAGGGCGACTGGTTCCACATCCAGGTCGGCTGTTACCCGGAAACCCATCCGCAGGCCGAGGATGCGCTGGCCGACATGCGGCACTTCAAGGCAAAGATCGATGCCGGCGCAGACGGTGCGATCACGCAGTATTTCTACAACGCCGACGCGTATTTCCGTTTCGTCGACGATGTCCGTCGACTCGGCGTCGAGGTGCCGATCGTGCCCGGCATCATGCCCATCTCCAACTTCTCGCAGCTCAAGCGGTTCTCCGATGCCTGCGGCGCCGAGATCCCGCGCTGGGTCTCCAAGCGCATGCAGGCCTTTGGCGACGACCATGAAGCGATCCGCGCTCTAGCTACCGACATGGTGGCGGCAATGTGCGACCGCCTGATCGCGGGCGGCGCGCCGGGATTGCACTTCTACACGTTGAACCTGTCCAGGCCGACACTGAACGTGCTGCGCGCACTGAGCTGAATTTCAGCGAGGTTCAGTTCCGCGGCACCGCTGGCACGCGGCGTTGACACGGCGCATCCCACGATGCGGGCACACACCGACACGTGCCTGCCATGAAGACATCGTTCCCACTTGCCGCGATGCTGGTGCTGCTGGTATCGGCCGCCCCGGCCGTTGCGCCGGTGCAGGCGACGACCGCCATCCAGCGTTGCGCATCGTCCGACGGCAGCATGGTCTACACGGACAAGGCATGCTCGGCGCTCGGCGCAGGCAACGTCGCGATGCCTGGTGCATTGCTCACGCGCATCGCACACGAGGAAACACGCTTCGCCGACACTGCCGGCGACGACACAGTCATGCCCGCGGTCGCGCCGTCCAGCCCCGGTCGTCGTTCGCCAGCCAGCGGCTGCGCGCGCACGCCAACGCAGCTGGCGATGGATCTTCGCGGCGCACTGGTGCTCGGTGACGTGAACCGCGTGGCCGAGAGTTACGACTGGCGCGGAATGTCCAGCAGACAGGGCACGCAGACGATGGACCGGTTGCAGCGGCTGATCGGCAAACCCGTGCTGGACAGCCACTATTTCGATGCGCAGATCACCATGGGCGGCGAAGCCGACGCTGGCAGCCTGCTCGCGTCCAGTTCCGGGATCGGCGGCGATGCCGGCGTCCTGCAACTGGTCCTTGGCGCCGACGCATCGCGCTCGGCCATTGACTTGGACGTGCACACGACCATGGGTTGCTACTTCGTCCGGTTCTGACGGGGTTCCCCGCTGTCGCCGTGGACGGTACGCTGCGCCATGCCTGCCTTCCGACTACGCGCCCGCACCCTGGTTGCCATGCTGCTGATGGCGGCATGTCCGGTTGCCAGCGCGCAGGTGCGCCGCTGCACTGCCCCTGACGGCGGCACGATCTTCACCGATCGCGCATGCGCCGATCTGGGCGCCGTCGACAGCATCCAGCGCGCCGCCAGCGACACCGGCGCGCGGCTGTATCGCAGCGGGTGTTCGCACACCTTGCAGGACCTCGTGTTCGAGCTGACGACCGCCATCGACGCGCGCGACGTGAATCGCATGGCCGGCATCTATCACTGGGTGGGGGTGTCCGGCGCAACGGCGTACACGGTGATGGACCGACTGCAGGTGATCGTGCAGCGTCCACTGGTCGGGATTTCGCCGCTGTTCCCTGCCGGGCCGGGGGGCGAGCAAGGCGATTACTACCCGCAGACGACGACGCGGCGCGCACCCATCGGCTTGCGGGTGGAGCAGACGCTCGCCAATGGCAGCACCCCGACGCACGCCACGCTGGGCCTGCGTCGATACCTGGGTTGCTGGTGGATCAGCCTGTAGCCCGGGTGCGCCGTCCCGATCCTGGTGTCTCCCGCATGCGCCTGCGTGCCTTTCGGCCTGCGCAGGCTGGCGGGCTCGCCGCTAAACTAGGCGACTGACTCCGGAGTTTTCCATGACGCAGCGTTATCCCGACTGGATCTGGCACAACGGCGCCATCAAGCCCTGGGCCGAGGCGACGACGCATGTCATGTCCCACGCGCTGCATTACGGCTCGTCGGTGTTCGAGGGGATCCGCAGCTATCCGACATCGGACAGTGGCCGGCCGACCGGTACGGCGATCTTCCGCCTGACCGATCACAGCCGACGCCTGTTCGCGTCGGCCCGGATCTACGACATGGCGATCCCGTATTCGGTCGACGACATCAGCGCCGCCTGCCGCGCGGTGCTGAAGGCCAACGAGCTGTCGCAGGGCTACCTGCGTCCCATCGCCTTCCGCGGGCTCGGCGGTTTCGGCCTGTCGGCCGACACGCCGACCGACGTATCGGTCGCCGCATGGGCCATGGGGCCTTACCTGGGCGAAGGCGTGCTGGAACAGGGCATCGACGCCTGCGTGTCGAGCTGGCAGCGCTTCGCGCCCAACACGCTTCCGGCTGGCGCCAAGGCCGGCGGCAATTACCTGTCCGGCCAGCTGATCGCCCGCGAGGCGCGTCGCCTGGGCTTCGGCGAGGGCATCGCACTGGCGTCCACCGGGCTGCTCAGCGAAGGCGCGGGCGAGAACCTGTTCCTGGTGTTCGATGGCGCATTGCACACGACGCCGGTCAGCGCGGCGCTGCTCAACGGCATCACCCGCGACACGATCATGACCTTGGCGCGCGATCGCGGCCTGACTGTCGTCGAGCGCGACCTGCCGCGCGAATACCTTTATCTGTGCGACGAATTGTTCATGTGCGGCACCGCGGCGGAAATCACCCCGATCCGCTCGGTCGACGGTCGCCAGATCGGCAGCGGCCAGGCCGGACCGGTCACGCGCCGGATGCAGGAATTGTTCTTCGGGTTGTTCGACGGCACCACGCCCGACCCCTACGGCTGGCTCGAACCGTTATAGCGCCGCACGCTGCTGGGACACGCCAGCGAGCGCTTGTCGCCGAGCCCGCAATCTACGCCGTCATCGTCTCGCTGAAGGACAGCGTGGCCACCACGCCGCGCTCCGGTCCGGGCACGACGCGGACGTGCCAGCCATACAGGTCGCACAGGCGCCGCACGATCGACAGGCCGATGCCACCGCCCTGCGAATGCTCGGCGTGGGTACCACGGTAACCGCGCTCGAACAGTCGCGCGGCGTCCTCGGGCGTCAGTCCCGGGCCGGAATCCGACACCTGGACGGCTCCGCTCTCCAGGCGCACGACGACGTCGCCTTGGGCTGTGTACTTCACGGCGTTGCCGATCAGGTTGCCCAGCGCCACCGCGATTGCCGCCTCGGGCGCATCGACCACCAGCCCGCGCTCGCCTTCCAGTCGCAACTGCAATGGCTTGCCACCGATCTGGGCGCGGTGTGCATCGAGCAGTTGCTCGGCGATGCGCGCGACGTCCGCTGCGCCGTGGCCGCGCTCGTTGCGCGACAGCAACAACAGCGCGCTGATCAGGTCGGTGCATTGCTGCTCGGCGCGCTGGATGCGTTCGAGCCGCACGCGCGTCTTGTCGTCCAGTTGCGGCTTGGACAACAGCAACTCGACCGCGCCGCGGATCACCGCCAGCGGCGTGCGCAATTCGTGGCTGACGTCGGCATTGAATTCGCGATCCCGCTGCACGACCTGGGTCAGGCGCGTCGCGTAATCGTCCAGCGCGCTGGCCAGCTGTCCGACTTCGTCCTCGGCGAAATGCACCGTCAGCATTTCCGGGCTGGACTGGCGCCCGGACTGCTTCAGGCGACGGGCCAGCTCGGTCAGCGGACTGATCACGCGCGACGCCGACCACCAGCCGACCAGCAGCGACAACACGGTCAGCAAGCCCACCAGGATCACCAGCGCCATCTTCAGCCGGTTCTGGCTTTCGCGCTCCTCGGCGATGTCATACGCAAGGAAGAACCAGTATTTCGGATCCTTGCGCACGGCGAGCTTGTACACGCGCTGGCCGCCCTCGCCGTCCGGGACGCTGAGCTCGTGCACGCCGTTGGACAGGTCGCGCCATTCGGGCGGCACCCGCTCCAGCTTGCTGGTGCTGAACTGGCGCCCCTGGATCTTCTCGAACGGGATGCCGATCGCGGTGGGATCGCGGTAGAAACCGTTGGCGAACGAATCGTTGTTGCGCACCAGCGCATCGGCAATGACCTTGCTCTCCACGCGGTTCTGGATGATGAAGGTTGCCGCCGCGATGAACGCGGACAGGAACATCCCCAGCAACAGGAAAGACAGGATCAGGCGGCTGCGCAATCGCCGCCGGAAGCGCGTGGGCCGTCGCGCCGGTGGCGCGATCTCAGCTGCTGGCATCGGGCGCCGCGATCCGGTAACCGATGCCATGGCGCGTCTGGATCATCGGCGTCGGGAACGGCTTGTCCACCATGGCGCGCAAGCCATGGATGTGCACGCGCAGGGAATCCGAATCAGGAAGCTCTTCTCCCCAGACGCGCGTCTCCAGTTCCTGGCGGGTCACCACTGCGGGCGAGGCTTCCATCAGTGCCTGCAGGATCTTCAGCGCCGTGGGATTGAGTTGCAGCAGCTTGCCTTCGCGCCGCACCTCGAGCGTGTCGAGGTTGTATTCCAGGTCGCCGACGTCGAGCACGCGCGTCTGCACGCCGCGGCCGCGCCGCGCCAGCGCGTTCAGGCGTACTTCGACCTCCTGCAACGCGAACGGCTTGATCAGGTAATCGTCGGCGCCGGAATCGAACCCGGCCAACTTGTTGTCCAGGCTGTCGCGCGCGGTCAGCATCAGCACCGGCGTCTGCTTGCGCGCGTCGTTGCGCAGCTTGCGGCAGACCTCCAGGCCGTCCATGCCGGGCAGGCTGAGGTCGAGCACCACCGCATCGAAATCGTGGACGACCGCCAGGTGCAATCCGGTGACGCCGTCGGCCGCAAAATCGACGGTGTGGCCTTTGTCTTCCAGGTAGTCGCCCAGATTGGCGGCGATGTCGCTGTTGTCTTCTATGACGAGAATGCGCATCGAGGATCCTGTTGTGGGCGGGGCCAATGGCCGGGATGCCGTGAATGCGACCGGATGCCGGCGATTCTTGCATACGGCGCCGTGAGTCCAGCGCCAGCATCCGGCGCCAAGAAAAGGCCCAGGAGCGTGGGACCGCTCCTGGGCCAAACAAGTGCCCCGATGACCGTCATGTGCCTGGAACCCGAAAGAACACCGTTTTGGGATGCAGAACTGCGGTTGAAAAAGGCTACGCCGGGGCCGATTAAGCGGCTGTTAAACCGGCCTGCGCCGCGCTGGAAATCAGACAGGCGGAACGCGCCCGCCTTGCACCGGCCCGTCTTGCCCGGGCCCGTTTTGCCTCAGGCCCGGCGACGCTTGGCCGGGGCCGGCTGCTGGCCGGCCACCACGTGGTCGATGATCCGGGCGGCGATATCGACCCCCGTGGCAGCCTCGATGCCTTCCAGCCCGGGCGATGAATTGACTTCCAGCACCAGCGGACCGCGCCTGGAGCGGATCAGGTCGACGCCGGCGACCCCAAGACCCAGGACCGCCGCCGCGCGCACGGCCGTGGCCTGCTCGTCCTCGGACGCGCGCACCGGCTTGGCGCTTCCTCCGCGATGCAGGTTCGAGCGGAAATCGCCCTTGGGCGCCTGCCGGCGCATGGTGGCCACGACCTCGCCACCGACGACGAAACAACGCAGGTCCGCGCCCTTGGCCTCGGCGATGAATTCCTGCACCAGGAAGTTGGCGTACAGGCCGCGAAGTGCCTCGACGACGCTGCGCGATGCCGAGGGCTTCTCGGTGAGCATGACGCCGGCGCCCTGGGTGCCCTCGTTGAGCTTGATCACGTGTGGCGGCGGACCAAGCATCGACAACAGGTCGACGGTGTCGTCTGGGTTGTCGCCGAACACGGTCACCGGCAGCCCGATGCCCTCGGCGGCAAGCAACTGGTGGCAACGCAGCTTGTCGCGCGCCCGCGCGATGGCATCCGAGGAATTCGGCGTGTATGTGCCCATCAACTCGAACTGCCGCAGCACCGCAGTCCCGTACCGCGTGATCGATGCGCCGATCCGCGGCACCACGGCGGCGTAGCCCGCGATCGGCCGGCCCTTGTAGTGCATGGCGAAACCGTCGGAACTGATGCGCAGGTAGCAGCGCAGCGGATCGAGCACGCGTACGCTGTGGTTGCGCTCGCGCGCCGCCTCGACCAGGCGCCGCGTGGAATACAACTTGCTGTTGCGCGACAGGATCGCAAGTTTCATGTGTGGGGCCCGATCTGCCGCGCAGGACGACTGTGCAGGAACGAGGATGACGGGTTGACCGTGAACGTCCCCTCCAGCCCGGTGCGTCCCAGCAGCATCGGGAACCGCATGGCGCAGCGATCGCAGAGGTTGACTTCGATGCGGCGCTGCTCGCCCGCCACCTGCAGCAGCGTCTGGATGAACACGCGCACACGGCGATGCCCGCCCGAATCGGTCACTGCGCGTTCGTCGAAGATCGGGGCGCAGGCTTCGACCTGGTTGCGGCCTGCCCTGCCCGTCGTCAACTGGAATCCCACCCACGGCGCGCCGGCGTCTTGGAAGCGCCATTGCCGGTCCACGTGCAGCGCGGAACTGCGTGCGCCGGTGTCGACCTTCGCCCGCAGGCGGGCGATGCCCAGTTCGGGCAAGGACAACCATTCCCGCCAGCCGAGCTCGATCATGGGAAACCCCGCCCGCAAGGCCGCGTGACACGGAGACGACGACGGCGCCCGAAGGCGCCGCCGGGGTCGGTCTGGAGCGGGCGAAGGGAATCGAACCCTCGTCAGTAGCTTGGGAAGCTACAGCTCTGCCATTGAGCTACGCCCGCGAGGCGCGAAGTCTATGCCCCACGGGCGCAGGGTGGCAATCCAGACTCAGAAGCTGCTGCCGATGCTCGCAAACACGCTGGCGTCGTTGCCAGCGCGCTGCGCGACCGAGGCACTGACGCCCACGTTCGCATCCAGCCCGAACACCTGCGTCCGCGCGCCGACGACCAGCGTGCCGTAGTTGCGGTCGTAGGCCACGCCCGGGACCGCATACGGCATGGTGCCGGGGATCGACTGCGCCTGGGCGAAGGCTTCGTCGGCCGACCGGCGGAATTCGCGATCCCAGGTCAGGCGTGCATACGGTTGCATGTGGTCGTTGATGCGATAGCTGGCTTGCCAGCCCAGGCTGCCGATCATCGAGTTGAACCGCTGGTCGGGATAGGCCAGCGAGGTGGACACGGTCGGGTCGCTTTCGGCAAAGCCATCGACGTTGATGTGCTGCGACAGCACCGACACGACCGGGCCGTGTCGCAATGCACCGCTGACGAAATCCCATCCGGCATTGACGCCGGCACTCAGGTTGCTGCCGTTGGTCGAGCCGCGATGGGTCCGCGTGGCCGGTCCGAGGGCGACGTTGCGCTCGGTGTCGAAGCCCAGGCGGCTGTAGCTCACCTGCCCGTTCACCCACGCGCTGTCGCCATGCCAGCCCAGGAATCCGCCGAGGCTGGCGTCCGTCTGGCTGAAGCTGCCCATGCGGTGACCCCAGTCCTGGCTCTGGCGGCCGTAGCCGGCAAACCCGCCATACACCAGGTTGCCGCTGGCCCAGTCGACGCCCGCGGTCAGGGTCGGGCCGGCGCCGTCGTAGCGGTTGCCATCGCCGTAGCGCTGGAAATCACCGCGCAGGTCGGCCCACCAGCGCATGCCGTCGGCAGCGGGCTTCTCACCCAGGTGCGCAGCGACGCGATCGGCGCGCGAGCGACCGACCATGGCTTCGGAGTGCGGAAACACCGCAATCTGGTTGGGGGCCTCGAGGATCGAGATCGCGTATTGCGCGAGCAACGCGTGCGACGCCGTCGTCGGATGCACGCCGTCGGCAAACGCGTAGGTCTGCGCCGCGGTCGGGTCGACGAAGTTGGCCGGATTGCAGCCCAACGCCGGTGCCGCGCCGCAGGCCGGCGTGGTGACGTTGGTGAAGCCGTACGTGCCCGGATCAGCGGCGATTTCATCGAGGAAATGAAACACGTCCAGTGGGATGACGCGCAGCCCGGCCGCCTGCAGGCCGCCGAACAGGGTCGCGTTGTACCCGGCCGCCAGCTGCGTGAGCCCCGCCGAACCAGTCGCGCCCTGCGACAAGCCGAACGGCGTCTTGCCGATGTCCGGCATCGTTGGCACCAGCACGTAGCGCGCACCGGCGTCCTGCAGCGCCCCGACGAGCGCCACTTCGCCACCCGCCGCGCCCAGGAACTGCGCCTGCGAGGTCGCGCCGGCGAGGTGGAAGAAGAGGTCGTTCGCCCCGCCCCACACCGTGTACAGCGCATCCGGATTGGCCTTCCCGCCCGTGGCGGCGAGGTACGCACCAACCTGCGTGGTCAGCGACGGCGCGTATTGGGTGAAATAGGGTGCAGGCGGATAGCCCGGACCCGGCGAGACCGTGGCGCCGCCGGCGGCGAAGTTGTCGCCACTCCCCGCGACGACACCGGCGGGCGTCAGCTGCCAGGCCGGAGCGGCATTGGTGCCGTAGTAACCGGCCAGGAATTCCGCCCAGACCAGCCCTGGATTGGTGGTGAAACGCGCGACCGTCGCTGCCGATGGGCCGTTGCCGGCCACCAGTACCGGCTGGTAGAAGCCGCTGTCCGTCAGGCTGTCGCCAAAGAACACGGTCTGGTCGAACTGGGTGTAGGAGTCGTTCTGGGCGAAGAGCGGTGCGGCCGCCAGGGCCAGGGCCACGGCGAGGATCGAACGGGGAAGGCGATGGGACGGGATCATGCTGCACTCCTGGACAGGGAAGCCGGACCGATACGCCGCCGGATGGTGCGATCGTTTCACGCCGCGTCGTCTTCCATCAAGTGCGCGATGGCCAGGATGGCCAGGATGGCGGAATGGGACAATGTCGACATGGACATCCTGCTCAACGGCGCGCCGACGTCACTCCCCGACCACTGCACGATCGCGCAGCTGCTGGAGCAAAACGGCCTGGCCGCCCGGCGTGTCGCGACCGAGGTCAATGGCGCGATCGTGCCGCGTGGCGAGCACGCAAGCTGCGTGCTGTCTCCCGGCGATCGCGTCGAGCTCGTGCATGCGCTGGGTGGCGGCTGAGCACACGACCTCCGGGCCGTCGCGGTCGCGCGGTAAACTGCGCCCATGGCCGACGACATCGCTCCCACATCCATCGACCGCCCCCTGACGATCGCCGGCAAGACCTACCGCTCGCGCCTGCTGACCGGCACGGGCAAGTTCCGCGACCTGGACGAGACGCGTCGTGCGACCGAATCGGCGGGAGCCGAGATCGTCACGGTTGCCATTCGCCGGATGAACATCGGGCAGGATCCGGGCGAACCAAACCTGCTTGATGTTTTACCGGCCGATCGCTACACGATCCTGCCCAACACGGCCGGCTGCTACACCGCCCAGGACGCCGTCCGCACGTGTCACCTGGCGCGTGAACTGCTCGATGGCCACAGCCTCGTCAAGCTGGAAGTCCTCGGCGACCAGCGCACGCTCTTCCCCGACGTCGTCCAGACCCTGGCCGCGGCGGAAACGCTGGTGAAGGAGGGTTTCCAGGTCATGGTCTACACCTCGGACGATCCGATCCTCGCCAAGCGCCTGGAACAGATCGGCTGCGTCGCGGTGATGCCACTTGCCGCACCGATCGGCTCGGGCCTGGGCATCCAGAACCGTTACAACCTGCTGGAAATCATCGAGAACGCGACCGTCCCGATCATCGTCGATGCCGGCGTCGGCACCGCGTCCGATGCGGCGATCGCCATGGAGCTTGGCTGCGATGGCGTGTTGATGAACACCGCGATCGCCGGGGCGCGCGATCCGGTGCGCATGGCGCGCGCCATGCGACTGGCCGTCGAGGCCGGACGCGATGCATTCCTTGCCGGGCGCATTCCCCGCAAGCGCTACGCCAGTGCATCGTCGCCAGTCGACGGCCTGGTCGGATGAGCCCCGCAGGAAAGGCGATGTTCGAGGAGTTCCGCCGCGTCGCCGCGCGCGGGCACAGCCCACCGATGGGCTCTTAGCCTGCAGTCTTCCCGGATGACCAATCCGTTCACCAGAGAAGGCGCCAAGGCCCGGCCAAACCCTTCACCCACGAGGAAGGCCGGCGCAAGGTGCGCAGCTTCGTGCTCAATCCGGCTGCCAGCTGTGACTTTGGGGCGCGTTGGCGCGACCTGCGTGCAGCGCGAGCCGTCCGATGACTGATCCGTTCACCAGCGAAGGCGCCAAGGCCCCGCCCAAACCCTTCACCCACGAGGAAGGCCGGCGCAAGGTGCGCAGCTTCGTGCTGCGCCAAGGTCGTTTCACCCCGGCCCAGCAACGCGCGCTCGACGAGCTCTGGCCGCGATTTGGACTGGACTACCACGGGCATCCGCGCGACTTCGACGCCGAATTCGGACACCGCGCCAAACGCGTGCTCGAGATCGGCTTCGGCAACGGCGAGGCCTTGCGCCATGCCGCGCAGCACGATCCCGGCCGCGACCTGATCGGCATCGAGGTGCACGCACCCGGGGTCGGCCGGCTGCTCAATGCCTTGGCCACCGATGATGCCTGCAACGTCCGGGTGTACCACCATGACGCAGTCGAAGTGCTGGAAAACGAGATCGTCGACGGCAGCCTCGACGAGATCCGCATCTATTTCCCCGACCCGTGGCACAAGAAGCGCCATCACAAGCGCCGCCTCGTGCAGCCAGGCTTTGCCGCATTGCTGACACGTAAATTGGCTGCGGGAGGACGCTTGCACCTCGCCACCGATTG
>JBBRHT010000011.1:0-18014 GCA_038222295.1 Lysobacterales bacterium | reverse complement strand
CCTGCCGCCAGCAATGCCGCGACCGCCGGCAACGGCGACATGTTTCCTCCGGCCACTGCCGGTGGTGACTACGCGGTGAGCTTCGGCACCTATGGCACCACCGCCGCCGCCGATGCGGTCGTGGGATCGTTGCGGGCCTCGCAGCTTCCGGGTTATCGCGATGCCACGACCGCCAATGGCAAGCCGGCGTGGCGCGTTCGCGTCGGTCCCTATGCGTCGCGCGCCCAGGCCGAGGCCGCGCGATTGCGCGCCGCGCATGTGCGCGACGATGTCGGCGCGCGAGTCGTCGTCCTCGATGCGCAAACCGCCGCCGCTCCAGCGGCGACCACCACGGTTGCGACGAGCGCATCGACTCCGGCCAAGGCGCCGACCGTTGCCACGCCGCCGCCAGCCGCCACCCCGGCCGCGGCAGCCGTCGGCTTTGCCGTGCAGCTGGCCGCCTTCAGCAAGCCGGCCGATGCCACCGCGCTGCGCGACAAGCTGCGGTCTGCCGGTTTCAACGCTTTCGTCGAGTCGGTGTCGACCGATCGCGGGACGCTGACGCGCGTGCGCGCCGGCCCCGTGCAGAGTCGGACCGAAGCAGAACAATTGCAGGCACAGATCAAGTCGAAACTCGGGCTGGATGGCGTCGTCAGGCCACATCCCTGATGTGAATCCGATTCCGTCGGCCCCTGTCGCGGGTTGATATCGGCGCGCAGCAACACATTCATCGGTCGCGGCAACGCACCGTCGTTGCACCAACAGTCGGCGCCATCGCGTCGCGGAGAGCGGAACATGTGCGGCATCGTTGGAATCGTTGCAACCACGGATGTCGCCCCGGCGCTCTACGACGGCTTGACCGTCCTGCAGCACCGCGGGCAGGACGCGGCGGGAATCGCCACCGCCGACGGCTCGCACCTGCGCGTGCACAAGGGCAATGGCCTGGTGCGCGACGTGTTCGACGCCAAGTCGATGACCATGCTGCAAGGCCGCGTCGGCATCGCGCACTGCCGCTATCCGACCGCGGGCAATGCCGGCGCCGACGAAGCCCAGCCGTTCTACGTGAATTCGCCCTACGGCATCGCGCTGGCCCACAACGGCAACCTGATCAACACCGATGCGTTGCGACAGGAGGTGTTCGAGCAGGATCGCCGCAACGTCAACACCGATTCGGATTCCGAAGTCCTGCTGAACGTGTTCGCGCATGAGCTGGGCACGCAGAACTCGCTGACGCCGCAGGCGGTGTTCCATGCCATCGAGGGCGTTAACCGGCGCGCCCAGGGCGGCTACGCCGTCGTCTGCACGGTGCTGGGGCTGGGCCTGGTGGCGTTCCGCGATCCCCACGGCATCCGTCCGCTGGTGCTGGGCAAGCGCAGCTCGGCAACGGGGACCGACTACGCCGTCGCATCGGAATCCGTTGCGCTGGACATCCTCGGCTTCGAGCGCATGCGCGACGTGCAGCCGGGCGAGGCCGTCGTCGTCACCGCGCGCGGAGAACTGTTCACCCAGATCTGCGCGCCGCCACAGCAGCACGCGCCATGCATCTTCGAGTACGTGTATTTCGCGCGTCCCGACTCGATGATGGATGACATCTCGGTGCACAAGGCGCGCATGCGCATGGGCGTGAAGCTTGGCGAGAAGATCCTGCGCCTGCGCCCGGACCACGACATCGATGTCGTGATCCCGATCCCCGACACCTCGCGCGATGCCGCGCTGGAGATCGCCAGCGTGCTCGGCGTGAAGTACCGGGAAGGCTTCATCAAGAACCGCTACGTCGGTCGCACCTTCATCATGCCGGGGCAGGGCGAGCGCGCAGCTTCCGTCAAGCGCAAGCTCAATCCGATCCCGCTGGAATTCAAGGGTCGCGTCGTCCTGCTGGTCGACGACTCCATCGTGCGCGGCACCACGTCCAAGCAGATCGTGCAGATGGCGCGCGATGCCGGCGCCAGGAAGGTCTACCTGGCGTCTGCCGCGCCGCCGGTGCGTTATCCGAACATCTACGGCATCGACATGCCGTCGGTCGATGAACTCGTCGCGCACGACCGCAGCGAGGACGAGATCCAGCAGATCCTCGGCTGCGACTGGCTGATCTACCAGGACCTCAAGGACCTGGAGGACGCCGTCTCGGGGCCGAAGCACCTGATCGAGCATTTCGACTCCTCATGCTTCGACGGCAAGTACGTCACCGGCATCGATCCTGGTTACTTTGAACGCATCCAGCAGTTGCGCTCGGACGACGCCAAGAAAGCCCGTCGCGCGCTGTAGATCCGCGCTCGCCGCATGCGCTCGCTGTACGACGCCGCGCGCGGCTGCCTGGACGCTACCACGCCCGACGACAAGGTGTCGCGCACGGCCGCCGCCGCGCTCGCGTTCGCCAGCGGGCAACTGGTCGTCGCTGAATCGCCTTCCGCGCCTGACGCCGTGCGGATGCCTGGCCGGCCGCCAACGCCAAGGCTGGTGCATGCGCGCGATCTGCCGCGACGCGGATTGGGCAGCGCGCAGGGACGGGCCGCCTTCGTCCATTCCATCGCGCACATCGAGCTCAACGCGATCGACCTGGCGTGGGACGCGATCTATCGCTTTCGTGGGCTGCCGGCCGCGTATTACGCCGACTGGGTTGCGGTGGCCAGCGACGAAGCGCGTCACTTCGTCATGCTGCGCGATCGCCTGCGCGAACTCGGCCACGACTACGGCGACTTCGACGCGCACAACGGCCTGTGGGACATGGCCGAAAAGACCGCGAACGACGGATTGGCACGGATGGCGCTGGTGCCACGGGTGCTCGAGGCGCGCGGCCTGGACGTGACACCGGGGATGATCGTGAAACTGCAGGCACTGGGCGACGACGCCACCGTGGCGATCCTCGAGACGATCCTGCGCGAGGAAATCGCGCATGTGGCGGCGGGTTCGCGCTGGTTCCGCTGGTTCTGCGAACGCGAAGGCGTCGATCCGCGGGCGCGCTTTCGTGAGTTGCTGGTGGAATATGCGCACGGGAGCTTGCGGGGGCCGTTCAATCGCGATGCGCGGTTGGCGGCGGGGTTTGATCTGGACGAGATTGCGTATCTCGAGCAGTTGGCGTGACACGTTGCATTCATGCCTGGTCAAGACTCAAAGGCTGCCCTCCGGGCAAGTCAAAGGCTTTCGCCTTTCGGCGAGTTACTTTTGTCTTGGCAACAGTAACCAAAACCGTTTGCTCCTGACGGCCGCCGGCGCGGACTGCGTCCACCCCGGTGCCCTGTGCTTCTCGGTCAAAGCGGCACGGCGCCCAAACTCGCTGCGCTCAGACATGGGCGCCTCTTCGGCCGCTTTGCCCTGCGATGCTCGGCGGCCTTTAAGTCGCAAGACAGCAAGAGCCACAGCGATAGCGATAGCGATAGCGATAGCATTCAAGGATTCGCCCTTCGCCGCCCTCCGTAGACACGTCCAAGCTAAGTGACATTCCGCCTTCGGCTTTTGTGCGCCTTAAAGCTCGCCGAGCATCGCAGCCGGAAAGGGGGAAAAGGCGCCCATGTCTGAGCGAAGCGAGTTTGGGCGCCGTACCCTTTCCGGCGAGAAGCGGAGGGCACCGGGGGCGGCTTCATCGCCCCCGGCGGGCAAGTGGTTTTGGCTACTTTTGCCGTAACAAAAGTAGCTCGCCGCAGGCGAAAGCCTTTGACTTGCCCGAAGGGCAGCCTTTGATGTTGACGAAGAAAGGCTGGTTACTTTTGCCAAGACAAAAGTAACTCGCCGAAAGGCGAAAGCCTTTGACTTGCCCGAAGGGCAGCCTTGGCCGTAAACCCAAGGCAAAAGTAGCTCGCCGAAAGGCGAAAGCCTTTGACTTGCCCGAAGGGCTGCCTTGGCCGTAAACCCTAGGCAAAAGTAGCTCGCCCGCAGGGCGAAAGCCCTGGGTCAAAGACAGGCGCTGGGCCGACACATCACAACGCCGACAACACAGCCCCCTTCGCATCCACCCGCAGCACCGATCCCTGCTCGTACCAGTCCCCCAGCACGATGCGCGTATTGCCGTCACGCCGATGGACGGCGGGTCGGTGCGTATGCCCATGGATCAGCGTGTCGATCCCGAATCGCGCCATCGTCGCCTCCACGGTCGCTTCGCTGACGTCGGTGATCGCGTCCATCGCGCCTTGCGCCTTCAACCCGGATTGATGGGCCTTGCTGGCCGCGCGCGCCTGCGCTGCGAATGCCGTGCGCGCGGCGAGCGGCTGCGACAGGAACTGGCGTTGCCAGGCGGGGTCGCGCGTCTGCGCGCGGAACTGCTGGTAGGCGATGTCATCCGTGCACAGGGTGTCGCCGTGCATGAGCAGGATGGGTTTTCCGTACAGCACCACCACCACGGGATCCGGCAGGATGGTCATGCCGCATCGCCGCGCATACGAATCCCCCACCAGGAAGTCGCGATTGCCGCGCACGAAATACACCGGCACACCGTCGTCGGCCAACCTGCGCAGTGCATCGGCCACGAAGGCTCCGGTCCCGGAGGGATCGTCGTCGCCGACCCAGGCTTCGAACAGGTCGCCGAGGATGTACACGGCCTCGGCGCCGCGTGCTTCGTTGGCGATGAACTGGCCAAACAGGTCCGCGATGGCGGGACGCTCGGCATCCAGGTGCAGATCCGAAATGAACAGCGTGGTCATCGGGCCATTCTAGTGCGAGGCCGCGCAGGCGCGCCCCGTCCCGTAAAATTGGCGGATTCCCCGACGCTGGCCACTGCATGACCTGTCGCACCCGCTTTGCTCCCAGTCCCACCGGCTACCTGCACATCGGCGGCGCACGAACGGCGCTGTATTGCTGGCTGGAGGCGCGCCGCCACGGCGGGCAGTTCATCCTGCGGATCGAGGACACCGACCAGGAACGCAACACGCAGGCGGCGATCGACGCCATCCTGCAGGCGATGGACTGGCTGGGCCTGGATTACGATGAGGGCCCGGTCTACCAGACCGCGCGGCTGGACCGTTACCGCGAAGTGGCCGAGCAGATGGTGGCCGCCGGCACCGCGTATTACGCCTACGAGACCCGTGCCGAGCTCGAGGCGATGCGCGAGGCGGCGATGGCGAAGAACGAGAAGCCGCGTTACAACGGCGCCTATCGCGACCAGGCAGCCGGGTTCCGCGACGATCCTGACCGCGTGGTCCGCTTCCGCAATCCGCTCGATGGCAGCGTCGCCTGGAACGACAAGGTCAAGGGCTTGATCGAGATCGCCAACAGCGAACTCGACGACTTGGTGATCCTGCGCTCGGACGGCTATCCGACCTACAACTTCGCCGTCGTCGTCGATGACCTGGACATGCGCATCACCGATGTCGTGCGCGGCGACGACCACGTCAACAACACGCCGCGGCAGATCAACATCTACCAGGCGCTTGGCGCGGACGTTCCGGCGTTCGCGCACCTGCCGATGATCCTGGACCAGGAGGGCGCAAAACTATCCAAGCGCACCGGCGCGGCCGATGTCATGCAGTACCGCGACGCCGGCTATCTGCCGCATGCGCTGCTCAACTACCTGGCGCGCCTGGGCTGGTCGCACGGCGACCAGGAGATCTTCTCCATCGCGCAGATGACTTCGCTGTTCGACCTCAAGGACGTGCACGCCAAGGCCGCGCGACTGGATCCGGCGAAGCTTGGCTGGCTCAACCAGCAATACCTCAAGACCGATGATCCGGCCGCCGTTGCCGTGCACCTGCAATGGCACCTGCGTGAGATCGGGCTCGATATCGCGAACGGCCCCGATCCGGTCGATGTCGTGATCGCGTTGCGCGATCGCGTGCAGACGCTGCGCGACATGGCCGAACGCGCCGCGGTCTGGTACCTGCCGCTGGAGCATTACGACGACGCGGCCGTGGCCAAGCATCTGGGCGCCGCCGCGCGCGCGCCGCTGGTGGCGGTCCGCGAACGCCTGGCTGCACTGGCGTCGTGGAATGTCGAGGCGATTGGCGTGGTCCTGCACGACACCGCGCAAGCCCTGGGCCTGGGCATGGGGAAGGTCGCCCAGCCGCTGCGCGTCGCGATCACCGGCACGCAGGTCAGCCCGGACATTGCCCACACCATCTACCTGGCCGGCCAATCCGGGGCGCTCATGCGCATCGATGCGGCCCTGCAACGCGTGCCAGCTTGAGTCGTCACCCAGGCGGCACCATCATGGCTGTCATGTCCCGCCACGCCTGCATCGATCCCAAGCACCACGTCCACGACTCCGCCGGTTTCGTGGCGGCGGTCGAGGTCGCATGCCAGCAGCGTGGCCTGCGCCTGACGCCGATCCGCGCGCGGGTGCTTGGGTTGATTGCCGACGGCGGCAAGCCGGTGAAGGCCTACGACCTGCTCGATCAGGTCCGCGCAGGCGAGGGCGCGGGGTCGGCCGCGCCGCCGACGGTGTATCGCGCGCTGGATTTCCTGCTGGCCAATGGCTTCATCCACAAGCTGGAATCGGTCAACGCCTTCGTCGCCTGCCACCATCCGAGCACGGCGCAGCATTCGGTGCCCTTCCTGATCTGTGACCGCTGCCATTCAGCGGTGGAGCTGGAAGACAAGCAGGTGGTCGCCGCGCTCGACGAACGCGCACGCGCACTGGGCTTCGTGCCGCAGGCGCAGACACTCGAGGTCCACGGGCTGTGCGCCCGTTGCAACGGCTAAGGCGGTTGCACGATCTGCGGGCGATTTAAATCACTCGCGGTCGAGTGTTTCCTGCGCGCGGCGGCGCGGCGGGATTTTCAACCCGGCAAGGACTGAGGCGGCGACCCCCTGCCGAAGGTCCTGTAGACGGCCGAGTGGGCGACAGTGTTATGTTATAACTTCCTTATCGTCGGTATCGCGCGTCCATGAGAAAGACCCTGTTGGGCTCGACCGCCCTCTCGCTGTGCCTGCTGTCCGCAATACCGGTTGCCGCCATGGCTGCCGCGCCGGCAAAACAGACCGAAGCCCAGCGCATCGCCGCGCTCGAGGCAAAGGTCGAGGCTCTGGAGTCCGAATTGCAGGCGATGAAGTCGGCACAGCCAGCGACTGACGCCAGCCAGGTCGCTGTCGCACCGGCGGGGCAGCAACAGGACACCGCCGAATCCGAAATCGATGCGCTCGCCGCCAGTCCGACCGGTGCAGCCGCCAGCGACGTCTCTGCATCGGTGGCAGCGCCGGCCGGCGACAGCAGTGCCGGCAGCAATGCGAATGCCTTCAACCCGGCGATCAGCATCATCCTCAACGGCAGCTACTCGCACCATTCGCTGGATTCGGCCAGCTACGCGCGTGCGGGCTTCCCGCTGGTGGGGGAGGGCGCGCCATCGGCGAACGGATTCTCGATGGGCGAAAGCGAACTGTCGTTCGCCAGCAACATCGACGACAAGCTGTACGGCCAGCTCACGCTGACCGCGTCCAGCCAGGACGGGCAGGATCACATCGGTGTCGAGGAAGCCTTCATCGATACGACGTCGCTGCCGGCGAACTTCAGCGTGCGCGCGGGCCGGTTCTACTCCGATATCGGTTATCTCAACAGCCACCACGCGCACACCGACAACTTCTTCGATCGCCCGCTGCCCTACCAGGCGTTCCTCGGCAACCAGTACGGCGACGACGGCGTGCAGGTGAAGTGGCTGGCACCCACGGCGATGTTCCTGGAGCTTGGCGCCGAAGCGTTCCGTGGCAACAACTATCCCAGCGGCGGCGCGCAGAACGGTGGCCTGGGCACGCGCACGGTCTTCGCGCATACCGGCGGTGACGTCGGCAGCGAGAACGCCTGGCTCGCCGGCGTGTCGATGCTCAAGACCAGGGCCGCAGGTGCCGAGGACGGGTTCAGTGGTGACACGACGCTGACCATCGTCGACGGCACGTGGAAATGGGCGCCGCAGGGCAACTTCAAGGATGGCGGCATCACGGTCCGCGGCGAATATTTCCTCGACAACCGCGATGGCGTGGTCGCCGACCCGATCGATCCGACGCTGGTCACGCCGTGGAATGGCCAGCGCCATGGTGCCTATCTCGAAAGCGTCTACCGGCTCAACCGCACCTGGGACATCGGCTATCGCTACGACCGCCTGTGGTCCGGCGCCGGCAATCCATTCGCCATCGCGGGGAACAACTTCGACCCCTATCGCCACAGCGCCGAACTCACCTGGCGCAACAGCGAGTTCAGCCTGGTCCGCCTGCAGCTCAGCCACGACAAGCCCAATCCCGACGACAGCGACAACGCCGTCACCGTGCAGTACCAGACCAGCCTTGGCGCGCACGGCGCACATAAATTCTGAGGATCGACCCATGAAGACGTTTGCCATTTCCGCAGTCCTCCTCGCCGCCGGCATGTTCGCCGCGCCGGCGCAGGCCAAGTTGAAAGTCTTCGCCTGCGAGCCCGAGTGGGGTTCGCTGGTGCAGGAACTCGCCGGCGACAAGGTCGATCTCGATGTCGCCACGACGGCGCTCCAGGACGTGCACGTGATCGAGGCAAAGCCCAGCCTCATCGCCAAGGTCCGTGCCGCCAACCTCGTCGTCTGCACGGGCGCGGAGCTTGAGATCGGCTGGCTGCCCATGCTGATCCGCCAGTCGGGCAACGCCGGCGTCGCCCCGGGTACGCCTGGTTATTTCATGGCCGATGCGCAGGTGAAGCTGCTGGAAAAGCCCACTGCAGTGGACCGCGCCGCCGGTGACGTGCATCCGGACGGCAACCCGCACATCCAGATGGACCCGCGCCGCATCCTCGTCGTCGCGCGCACGCTCGATGCGCGGCTGGCCCAGCTCGATCCGTCGAATGCAGCGGTCTACCAGCAGCGCCTGGATACCTTCAGCAAGCGCTGGCTCGCCGCGATGACGCGCTGGAAGACCGAGGCGGCTCCGCTGCGTGGCCGCAAGGTCGTCGTCCACCACATCGCCTGGCCGTATCTGTGGGACTGGCTCGGCATGCAGCAGATCGGTGCGCTCGAGCCCAAGCCCAGCGTGCCGCCGACCAGCGCGCACCTGTCGAGCCTGATCGCCATCACCAAGTCGAGCGACACACTGGCGATCATTCGCGCGGCCTACCAGGATCCCAAGCCCGCCGACTGGCTGTCCGATCGCACCGGCGTGCCGGCGCTGACGCTGCCGTTCACCGTCGGTGGTGATGCGCAATCGAAGGATCTGTTCGGCCTGTTCGATTCGACGATCACCAAGCTGCTCGGCGCATCCCGGCCAGGAGCCGCCAAGTGACACTGAACTGGGAAGGCCTGGACATGAGCATCCTCGGTCCGGCCTGCGTGGCCGGGCTGATCGTGCTGTCGACGCATGTGCCACTGGGCAAGCAGGTGCTGTCGCGCGGAATCATCTTCATCGACCTGGCCATCGCGCAGATCGCCGGTCTCGGCGTGATCCTCGCGCAGGCGATGGGCATCGACGAGCACGGTTTCGGCGTGCAGGTGTCGGCGGCGGTTGCCGCGCTGGCCGGTGCCGGACTGCTGGCCTGGACCGACCGTCGCTGGCCGGAATACCAGGAGCCGCTGATCGGGACGCTGTTCGTCCTCGCGGCGACCGGTGGCCTGCTGTTGCTGGCAAACAATCCCCAAGGTGGCGAGCACCTGAAAGACCTGCTGGTCGGGCAGATCCTCTGGGTCAGCTATGCGCAGCTGATCCCGGCGGCGGTCCTGTCGGTGGTGCTGCTTGGCTTCATGTGGCTGCGGCGCGGTCGCCTCGCCGGACTGGCGTTCTATGGCCTGTTCGCGTTGGCGATCACCGCATCGGTGCAACTGGTCGGCGTCTACCTGGTGTTCGCCAGCCTGATCGTGCCGGCACTGGCGACGGCCGGCATGCGCGGGCGCGGTCGACTGACGGCCGCCTATGTCATCGGCGCGATGGGCTACGTCACCGGCCTGGCACTGTCCGCCGTGCTCGACCTGCCCAGCGGTGCGCTGATCGTCTGGACGCTCGCCGGCTGCGCCCTGCTGGCGCAACTGGTGCCGGCGGTTCGACGCTCGCATCCGTCGCATGCCACGCCGGAAGCGATCTTCGACGCGGGTGCCTGAGCCTTCACGTCGGCAGTGTTCGCTATTGTTATAATGTAACGTATGAGTGACGGATCCTCCACGCGAGCGCGACGCCCCCACCCCGTGCTCGATCGCCTTGGTGCAACGGGTTCGCTGGTGTGTGCCATCCATTGCGCGCTGTTGCCGTTGCTGATTGCGCTGCTGCCCTCATTGGGCATCGCGGTGTGGCTGGGCGAGGGCTTCGAGCGCGGCTTCGTCACCTTCGCAACCCTGCTGGGGGTATTCACCCTGGCCTGGGGCTATCGGCGGCACCGCGTCGTCCGGGCCTTGGGGATCCTGGTCCCCGGGCTCGCGGCCTTGTGGATCGGCGTGCTGTACGCCCCGCTGCACCATGCCCTGCTGCCGCATGCGATCACCATGACCCTCGGCGGCACGCTGGTCGGCATGGCCCACCTGGCCAACCTGCGGCTCAACCACGGGCATGTGCACAACGCCTCCTGTGCCCACTGAGCCGGCGGCGGGCGGAGGCTTCGACAGCGGGGCCGGCGGGAAGATCGGGTAGAATCTGCAGCCTCGCGCACGCGAACACTCGCGTGCTACACAAAAGTTCAGGAGTCACATCGATGGGCAAGGGCGACAGCAAGACGGCAAAGGGCAAGCGCGCCACCTCCAGCTATGGCAATGCGCGCTCCCACACGGCGCCCAAGGCGACCGGTGCCTTCGCCGCCCCGGCAGTGAAGAAGACGGCCACCAAGTCGGTCGCCAAGGCGCCGGCCAAGAAGGTCGTCGCCAAGAAGACGACCGCAAAGTAATCCGCACGACGTCGCCCCGGCGACGATTCAAAAGCCCCGCTCCGGCGGGGCTTTTTCGTTATGTCCAGGCCACGCGCCTGCCGTTGGCGAAGACAGCGTCGACCAGGTCACCGCCAAGCCAGTAGGCCAGCTCCGACGGTTCGTCGACCTGCCACTGGACGAAATCCGCGCGCATGCCGATCCGCAATATCCCGCGATCGTGCAATCCGAGCGCCCGCGCGCCATGCAGGGTCGCCCCGCGCAAGGCTTCTTCCGGCGTCAGCCGGAAATGCGTGCAAGCCAGTTGCATCGCCTGGCGCAACGACAGCAGCGGCGAGGTGCCCGGATTGCAGTCGGTGGCAACCGCCATCGGCACGCCATGCTCGCGCAATGCGTCGATCGGCGGCAGCTGCGTATCGCGCAATACATGGAACGCCCCCGGCAACAGCACGGCGACCGTGCCCGCCTTCGCCATCGCGCGGACGCCGGCGTCGCTCGTGTGCTCGATATGGTCGGCCGACAGCGCGTGGTAATCCGCCGCGAGCGCTGCTCCGTCCAGATCGCTGAGTTGGTCGGCGTGCAGCTTGACCGGCAGGCCGAGCGCGCGTGCGATGTCGAACAGGCGACGGGTCTGCGCCGGCGTAAACGCGATCCGCTCGCAGAATGCATCCACGGCATCGACCAGGCCTTCGCCATGCAGGCGCGGCAGCCACTGGATCGCCGCATCGATGTATCCATCGGCGTTGCCGGCGAACTCGGGTGGCAATGCATGCACGGCCAGGTAGGTCGTGCGCACGCCGATGCCGAGTACGTCGCCGATGCGCCGCGCAACGCGCAGCATCTTGCGCTCGTTGTCGTAATCCAGGCCGTAACCGGATTTGATCTCCAGCGTGGTCACGCCATCGCGGCGCAGGGCGCGTGCGCGCGGCAGCGACTGCGCGAGCAGCGCGTCCTCGCTCGCATCGCGCACGGCGCGCACGCTCGACACGATGCCGCCACCCGCACGCGCGATCGCCTCGTAGCTGGCGCCCTGCAGGCGCTGCTCGAACTCCGTCGCGCGATTGCCGGCAAACACCAGGTGGGTGTGGCAGTCGACCAGCCCCGGCGTGATCCATCCACTTGCCTGGATGACGTCGCCGGCCAGCGTCGACGGATCGCCCGGCAAGTCCGCGCGGGCGCCGACGAACGTCAGCACGCCATCGCGCCAGCCGATCGCGCCATCGGTGATCGCTCCGTATCCGGCATCCGCGTCCAGCGTCGCCAGCGAGGCGCCAAGGATCAATCCGTCCCAGTGAACAGCGCTCATTCGTTCCTGCACATCGTCTGGCTTGCCCCGCTGCGTGCCGCCGGCAATTCGCCATCGATTTTGTCACAGCCGGTCCCGCGCCAGCGGGCATGCGGCTGCCGTGGCCGATGTCCGGTCCCCGATGGTTTTGGGGTTCTTAGGTGGAGGCTGGCGATCCCCGCGCAGCCGTTATCCGGAACCTCCCCATGCTCCCATGCGTTCCACGCGGGCTGTCGCGTTGCCTTGCGGCGTGCATCGTCCTGATCGGGATCGTCGCCTGTTCAAAGTCCGCCCGCGCTCCGGGCGAGGCGCCGGCCGCGGCGGCGACGCAATCCGCCTCGCCTGCCGCGGGCAGCGTGTCGGAGCCGGCTGTTGCGGCAGAAGATCCCGGCAGTCCTTGCCGCGTGCTGAGTGATGCCAGCGTCCGGGGGGCCTTTCCAGGCGCCAAGGCCGGCGTACGCAACCGCAGTCGTGAGGAATACGGCATTGCCGCCTGCCAGTGGTCGACGGGCAGCGGCGACTTCGTCGCCGAGATCTGGAAGGCCAAGGGCAGCACTGCGGACAATGAGATTCGTGGCCTGGCATCGGGCTTCATCGACCCGACGAAAGCGAATGCCGCAGGCAACGTGCGCTTCGAGCCAGTCGCCGGCGTTGGTGACCAGGCGTTCGCCGTGGTCGAGACCGAGGATCCGCGGAAGGGCATCCTCACGGACGTCGCGCTACTCGTGGCAAGTCATGGCGACACGATCCTCGTACTGACCTCCACCGACCTTGCCCGCGGCGACCGCGCGACCGCGTTGAAGACGTTGACGGCCCTCGGTGGCGACGCCGTCGGGCGCCTGTAGCGTGGATGGATCCCCCGGCCTGATCCCCGGCGCCGTCCGCCCGGAGAAGACGGTGCGCGCGCCCAATGGCGAGGCGTGCACGGCCGACGATTGCGTTGCCATCCGCGAACTCCACTGCGCCCTGGGGCGCGCCACACCTTGCCGGAGAAAGACCATGCGCCGAACCGCCACCACGCTGCCCACCGCGACTTCCATGCTGGAGTCCATGCACCACGCCATCCGCCCGCTCGCCGTCGCCGTGCTCTGCCTGCTCGGCACGCAGGGATGTTCCCCGTCCACGCCGTCGGGTGCATCCGGTCCCGCGGCTGGCACCACGCCAGCGGCCGTGCCGGAGATCACCGCGGAATCGATCCAGGCGAAGATCGACGCACAGAACAAGGCGCATCCCAAAGCCTGCGACATCGTGACGGCGCAGGAGATGTCGACCATCCTCGGCGCGCCGGTGAGCGGCGAGGCGCACGAAGGTTCGGTCGACAAGACCGAGTGCATCTACAAGCCCGACAATGCGGTCAGCCCGTACGTTGAATTCACCGTGGAATGGGGTGAGGGCGAATCGGCGATGTCCGCCGCCGGCGTGATGGGACAGATCGCCCCTGGCGTCGCCGATCCCTATGCGGGAATCGGTGACAAGGCCATTGCGGTCGGAACGGGACTGATGATCAAGACCGGCGACGACCTGGTCACCATCATGTTTTCGGGGGTGACCGACGCCCCCGCCAAGGCGAGGAAGATCTTCGACACCGCCAAGCCCCGCATGTGATGCGCGCCGGGCGACCGTCGCCGAGGCATCCGCTGTCGCGGCGATGCCTCAGGACGGTTGCGCTGGCGGATCGGATCCGGTCTCGGCGCGGACCAGCCGCTGTGCCAGGGCTTTGTAGACGGGCACCTGGCAGACCAGCGAGGACGCGCCGCGCGCGACCAGCACCGTCGCCAGGATGGGCAGCAGCATCTGGTTGTTGTCGGTCATTTCCATGGTGATCACCGCCGCCGTCAGCGGGGCCTGGGTGACGCCCGACAGATAGGCCGCCATGCCGAGCAGGACGACGGCGTTGGGCGCCACCGTCGGCAACAGCGCCGAGATGTTGTGGCCCAGCCCCGCGCCGACCGCCAACGCCGGCGAGAACAATCCACCCGGGATTCCCGCCAGCGACGACAACAGGTTGGCGATGAGCTTGACGATGCCGAACTCGTGCCCGACCGTGGCATGGCCCTGCAGCAGGCTGCGCGCCTGGTCGTAGCCGGTGCCGAAGGCGCCCATGCCGAACGTGATGCCCAGGCCCGCCAGCACCAGGCCGAACAATGCGGCAAGCAGGATCGGATGCCGCGCGCGGATGGCGCCGAGCCAGCGCACGTTGCTCGCCGTACCGAGCAACAGCAGCCGGCTGAAACCCCCGCCGGCAAATCCGCACAGCACGCCGCACAGCAGCACGGCAAGCCAGCCCTGTCCCAGCGGCAGCGCCGTCGTGACGTGGCCAAAGTAGGTGTAGTTGCCGAGCACGCCCAGCGACACCACGCCGCCGACGATCACCGCGGTCAGCAAGGTGCCGGAGAAGTGGTGCTCGTAGGCGCCGCTCAGTTCCTCGATGGCGAACACGACGCCCGCCAGCGGCGTGTTGAACGCCGCGGCGATTCCGGCCGCGCCACCCGCGAGCAGGAAGCGTGACGTCTGGTGCGCATCGCTGAAACCAAAGCGCCGCCCGATCCACTGCATGATGCCGGCACCGATATGCACCGTCGGGCCTTCGCGACCGATGGATGCGCCGCCGAGCAGGCCGAGTACGGTCAGTCCGAGCTTGGCGACTGCAATCCCGATCGACAGATGGCGCTCGCGCCATGGCTGCGGCAACTGCAGCGCGGCGATGACCTGCGGGATGCCGCTGCCACGCGTGGCCTGCAGGCGCTGCGTCGTCAGCCACGCGAGCAGGGCGAACATCCCCGGTGTCAGCACCAGCGCCCACAGCGGCGACACCGCCATCACCCGGCCGAACACGTGGAAGGCCGCATCGCTGGCGCGCGCGAAGACAATCGCCGCCAGCGCGACGGCGACCGCCCCGCTCCACAGCGCGACGCGCCGCTTCCAGCCTTCACCCCAGAACAGCAGGGCAAGTCCGACCTTGGCTTCGGGGCGTTGGCTCATCGAACCATTCTCTCACGCAGTCCGTGCGGCTCGTGCAGAATGCCGCCCATGTCATCGGGGAATGCCACCATGATCTGGACACCACAAGGCTGGCGCAGCGATCACCGCATGCAAGGCGATGTCGACGGCCAATGGCGCGTTCCCGGCATCGCCAACCTGCATTCGCATGCCTTCCAGCGCGCGATGGCGGGCATGGCCGAGCGCCAGACCGATGCATCGGATTCGTTCT
The DNA here is from genome assembly GCA_038222295.1 of Lysobacterales bacterium. GTDB lineage: Bacteria > Pseudomonadota > Gammaproteobacteria > Xanthomonadales > Xanthomonadaceae > Cognatiluteimonas. The sequence continues at coordinate 2,819 of JBBRHT010000011.1, read as the reverse complement.
GGACCTGGCGCGAGACGATGTACCGGTTTGCCGCGCGCTTCGATCCCGACACGCTACATGCCGTCGCCGCGCAGCTGTACGTCGAGATGCTCGAGGCCGGTTACACCAGCGTCTGCGAGTTCCATTACCTGCACCACGCACCCGACGGCAACGCCTACGCCGATCCGGCGGCGATGTCGCATGCCCTGGTTGCCGCCGCGCGCGACACCGGCATCCGCATGACCCTGCTGCCGGTGCTGTACATGAGCGGCGGCTTCGACGGGCGCCCGCTTGGCGAGCGCCAGCGACGCTTCGGCCACACGATCGACGGCTTCCTCGCGCTGCTCGAACTGCTGCGCCGGCAGGAGGGCGACATGCTGCGCATTGGTTGCGCCCTGCACAGCCTGCGCGCAGTGCCGGCCGATGCGATGCAGGCGGTGATCGCCGCCTTTCCGGCGCAATCTCCACTGCACATCCATATCGCCGAACAACTCGGCGAAGTACAGGACTGCCTCGCCCTGCGCGGCGCGCGTCCGGTCGAATGGTTGCTGGCCAACGCCGATGTCGATTCGCGCTGGACGCTGGTCCATGCCACGCATCTCACGGATGCGGAGGTCGCGGGCATCGCCGGCAGCGGCGCCACCGTCGCCATCTGCCCGACGACAGAGGCCAATCTTGGCGACGGCCTGTTCCCCCTGCGCGCTTACCTCGATGCGCGCGGCGCCTGGGGCATCGGGTCGGATTCGCAGATCTCGGTGTCGCCGGTCGAGGAGCTGCGCTGGCTCGAGTACGGCCAGCGCCTGTCCACGCACCATCGCAACATCGCGGTGCGGGCCGACAGTGCCAGCGTCGGCGAAACCCTGCTGCAAGGCGTGATCGCCAGCGGCGCCAACGCGACCGGATTCGTCGCCACCGACGACTGGATCACCCTCGACACCGATGCGCCGCAGTTCGCGGGCATGACGTGGGCCGACGCCATCGACCGCTGGATCTTCAGCGGCAATCGCAACCTGGTGCGCGACGTCCACGTCGGTGGACGGCAGCTCGTCGCCGACGGTCGCCACCGCGGCCGTGACGCCATCGCCGCGCGCTTTGCCATCGCGATGCGTTCGCTGCTGGGCACGACGCCGTCACCAAGGCCTGGGCAGGACTGATCGCAGGCAATCCCGTACGGCTGAGCTGATACCCCGATCGCACCACGATTGGTGGGGTCGCCGACATCGCGGTCTCCAGCGGCCCGGCGCTGTTCGAGGACGTTCGACCGGCGGCCGGTCCGCGCTATTCGATCGGCCGCTTCCATTCGGTCTGGCACCGCGGCGCGGATGGCGTCTGGCGGGCGCTGTTCGACGATGGCGTTCCGCCGCAGCCCGCGACGCAGGCGAAGGTGGACGCGTTCCATGCCGCTCGCCAGCCGGTCTGCCCGCGCGGCTGACAGCCGCCTAAACGCCCCGCCCGGACTCACGTCCGGAACATCGGTGGAGGCGTATAAAACACGGGTCGACGTTGGAGGTGACCCATGAAACGCACCGTTTTCGCCAGCCTGCTGTGCGGCCTGGCATTCGCGGCGACGGCCCAGCAACCGCCGTTCGCCCCAGCGGCCGAGCCGCACGAGTTGAAGGCGGCCGACGCGAAGAACCAGGCGACCAATCCGTTCTGCCTGCAGGAGACCGGGTCGATGATCACCAGGGCGCACAACCAGCGCGTCAAGTCGGACGCCGACAAGCAATGCGCACCGGTGTCCGGACGCGTCTGGTCGCGTCGCGACATCGAGCGCACTGGCGCGTTCGACATGGCCGATGCCTTGAGACAGCTGGATCCGTCGATCCACTGACGCGCCGCCCGCGCCATAAAAAAAACGCCCGGCAATGCCGGGCGTTTTTGTTTCACGAGTCGCGGATTACTTCGCTGCCTTCGGCTTGCGGAACTTGTACGTGAACTGATCGGTATGGCCGCGGATCGCCTTGTCGAACACCTTGAGCGTGTGGTCGTCGGCCGGGTTGCGCAGCACGTCGCTTTCGCCGACGTATTCAAAGCCTGCATCCGTCACCTGCTTCCTGACGATGGCCGGATCGATGCGATGCAGCGTGTCGGTGTCGCGCAAGCCCGAACCCGTCTCGGCCGCGTGGTCGATGACGATGTACACGCCGCCCGGCTTCAGCGCGGCGAACACCGCCTTGTCGAGCAACGCCGGATCGGTCGGGCCCATGAAGCTGTCCGGATAATCGTGGTAGTTCTGCGAGGTGAACACCACGTCGACCGGCTTCGGCACGCGCAACGCGGCCGCAGGCTGGACCAGGATCTCGATGTTGCCGTAGCCCTGTTTGGCGAGCGCGCGCATCTTGTCCGAGCCCGGGTGGCCCTTCTCCATCTCGGCCGGCAGTTCCGCATAGACCTTGCCCGTCGGTCCGACCACCTTGCTGAAGACGCGGGTGAAGTAGCCGCTGCCGGGAATCAGCTCCAGCACCCGGTCGCCCGGCTTGGCTCCGGAGAATGCGACCAGCTCGGCGACATGGCGTCGCGCGTCGATCTTCGCGTCCTCGGCGCGGCCGGGGTCGGCAACGGCCTTGGCGATCGCTGCCGGGATCGCCTGCGCATGCATGCCGTCCATGCCCGGCATCGCCGCCATGTCGTGGCCGGCGGTGGTCTGGGCAAATGCGGCAGACTTCGCGAGGCCGGCAACGGCGCAGCTCAACGCGGATGAGGCAATCCATTTCATGGCGCACTCCTGGGACGGGTGGGGGACGCTGACGCTAGCAGGCGCCAAGGGCCGGTTCCACTGCCGTTGGTCCAGGTGAAGGGCAAGGCCCAGCTTTTGTGGGAGCGACGTCAGTCGCGATGGG
>JBBRHT010000010.1:0-19602 GCA_038222295.1 Lysobacterales bacterium | reverse complement strand
CCGCCTCACTCCTGCAGGATCGCCGGCATCCCGGCCGTCACCGACTGCGACACCGTCAGCGCATCCCAGTTGGTCAGGCGGATGCAGCCGTGCGATTGGGTCTTGCCGATCTTGGCAGGCTCGGGCGTGCCATGGATGCCGTAGTGCTCCTTCGACAGGTCGACCCAGACCACGCCGACCGGATTGTTGGGGCCGGCGGGAATCGTCGCCTTCGAGTGCCTTGGATTCGCGTCCCAGAACAGCGCAGGGTTGTACTGGAAGGTCGGATTGTTGCCGACGCCCTGGATCGTCCAGTCGCCCAGCGGCAATGGATCATGGACGCTGCCCATGGTCGCCGGAAACTGCGCATAGGTCTTGCCGGCGGCATCCACCAGGCTGACCGTTGCATCGGACTTGTCCACGACCACCTTGTCGGCCTTGGGCAATCCACCTGCCACGCCGAGGACATTGGGAACGATCACCTGTTCGCCCACCGCGAATGTCGCGCCCGGGTTGAGCTTCTCGAGCAGCGCGGGGCTGGCGTGGAATTTCTCGCCCATGGCTTCCTGCACGGAGGAATAACCCAGCGCCGGAAGCTTGGCCTTCTCCATCATGTCCGCCGGGATCTGCTCGAACGGGCCTGCAGCGTCCGCATCCATCAGCGTGTAGCTGACCAGTGCCGGTTGCACGTCCTGGTTGAGCGCGGACCATGTCGCATCGTCGAGGGTGCCGGTGACGGGAAGACCCCTGGAGGCCTGGAAGCCGGAAACGGCACGACTGGTGTTGGAGCCACCGTGACCGTCGATTTCGCCGGGGGAAAAGTGCGCGCGGTCGAGCAGGATTTGTGCGCGCAGGAGCGCATCGCTGCTGTCACCCGCCTGTGCGGCGTTGATGGCGTCGACGGCGGTGGCAGGCGCGGACAAAGTGGCTTCCTGCTGCTGGGCCGAAGTGGCAAATGCCGCGGTCAGCAGCAGTGATGAGACAGCCACCGCCAACGTGCGGGTTGAAGGATTGCCAGGATGCATGCTCGACCCGCCGTATAAAGGAAGGTCAATGTTGCGTGACGTCACCGCGACGTTGCGTGAAGGGCCGGCGTTCGTTCAGCTGCCAATTGGCTTTGTCCGCAATCCAGGAACCGCGAATGCGACAGCCATCCGCTATCCGGGTAATAGGCGAACAGCAATTGCCCCTGCTTGAGGCTGTCGATCACCGCATGCGCAACCTGCGGCCGCAGGGCGGGGCAGCCGTAACTGCGGCCCAGCCGTCCCTGTTTCAGGGCGAGCAACGGATCCACGTACCACGCACCATGGATCACGATCGCACGCGAGCGGGCGTGGTCGTTGACTCCTGGCTCCAGCCCGTCCATCCGCAGCGAGTAGCCGTTGTCGCCTTCGTAGGTCTCGGCGGTCGTGAACAGTCCCAGGCTCGACGGCAGCCTGCAGTCGACATTGGAGAAATGTTGCGCCATGTTGTCGCCGCTACCGCGACCGTGGGCGACGTACTCGTCGAACAACAGGCGTGCTTTCTTCATGTCGAAGATCCACAGCCGCCGTTCGGTCGAGGGCCGCGAGTAGTCGATGACGGCGAGCCTGGATGCCAGCGAGGCAGCGCCCCGATTGATGGCGCAGTTGCGTGCCTTCAGCGCGAGGTCGAGGACTGCCGGATTCGCCTGCGGGGCGGCGGCTTCCAGCGCACCGAGCAACATCGTTGGCGTGGCTGTGACCGGGGCGATCGGCGTGGGTCGGCTGGTGGCAATCGCGACTGGCGCGGGCTGCGCGCGATGCGGGACGTCCGCAACACAGGCGGCCAGCAATGCCGTTGCCAGCAATAGGATGGGGCGAAGCATGGCCACAGGTTACCGTGCCAAGCCCGGCAATCCCTGAACTGGGCCACGGTTTGGCGTAACACGTCGGGGTCTGCCAGTGCTGGACCGACCTGTCCGCGCCCCGGTTCGCGTGGAAATCCTTAGGGGCCGCACGTGAGCGATGGGGCGCCCGGACGCCGCTCGCCACGATTCATAATCCTGCACGGAGGTGGCCATGCACGGCGGCGGTCTGGAGCTCGCACTGGTGTTTCTGCTGGCCGCGGTGATCGCGGTACCGGTGTTCAAGCGCGTGCGCCTGGGTGGCGTCCTGGGCTACCTCGCCGCCGGTGTCGCCCTGGGGCCGTACGGACTGGGCGTGGTGGGCGATGCGGCGCCGGTGCTCGCCGCCAGCCAGATCGGCGTGGTCATGCTGCTGTTCGTGATCGGCCTGGAGCTGTCGCCGGCGCGCCTGCGGGTCATGCGCAAGCCGGTGTTCGGCGTGGGCGGCCTGCAGGTCCTGTTGTCGACCCTGGCCCTGGGCGCCTTGTCGCTATGGCTGGGAGCAGGCTGGAAGGCGGCCATCGTCATCGGCGTCGGCCTGGCCTTGTCCTCCACGGCCATCGGCCTGCAGCTGCTGGCCGAACGCAAGGCGCTGACGAGCGACCATGGGCGCCTGGGTTTCGCGATCCTGCTGTTCCAGGATCTCGCCGCCATTCCGTTGCTTGCAGCGATTCCGCTACTGGGCAGCGTCGACGGCCAAGCGTCGTCCCAGCCGATCGGCTGGATGGCCCTCAAGGCGTTCCTGGCAATCGGCGCACTTGTGTTCGGTGGGCGCCTGCTGCTGCGACACCTCTTCCGGTTCATCGCGCGCACACGCATGCCCGAGGTGTTCACCGCCAGCGCGCTGCTCGTGGTCCTGGGGAGCGCCTGGCTGATGGAACTGGCCGGGCTGAGCATGGGCCTGGGTGCCTTCCTCGCCGGCGTGCTGCTGGCCGATTCGGAATTCCGGCACGAGCTCGAATCGCAGGTGCAGCCTTTCGAAGGGCTGCTGCTGGGGTTGTTCTTCATGGCGGTCGGCATGAGCATCAACCTCACCCGCGTCATGGCCGAACCCCTCGTCATCGCCGTGGCGGTCGTGGTGCTGATGACGGTGAAATTCGCGGTGCTGTTCGGCGTCGGTCGCCGCCCCGGCCGGCTCGACACGCGCGAGGCATTGCTGCTGGCGAGCGTGCTGGCGCTGGGTGGCGAATTCGCGTTCGTCATCTTTGGCGAGGCACAGGCTGCCGGGCTGCTGGATGCGGTCCTGCGCGATCGCCTGGTCGCCGTCGTCGGCGTGTCGATGGCATTGACTCCGCTACTGCTGATCGCGATGTCGCGCCTGGTCGGTTCCGCACGGCCGAAGCCCGCGCCAGCCTACGACGCGATCGACGACCAGCATCCGCAAGTGCTGATCGCGGGATTCGGCCGTTTCGGGCAGATCGTCGCGCGATTGCTGCTGGCCCAGCGCATTCCATTCGTCGCCATCGAACACAGTCCGGAGCAGGTGGAATTCATGCGCCGGTTCGGCAACCTGATCTATTACGGCGATCCGTCGCGGCTGGAGCTGCTGCGGGCGGCAGGTGCCGACAGGGTCAAGGTGTTCGTCATCGCGATCGACGACGTCGAGGCCAATCTGAAGGCCGTGCGGCTCATCCGCGCCGAGTACCCACGCGCCACCGTGCTGGCGCGGGCGCGCAATCGCCGCCACGCGTGGGAACTGATGGACCTTGGCGCCGAGGTCGTGCGCGAGACGTTTTTCTCCAGCCTCTTCATGGGGACGCGGGTGCTGGTCGCGCTCGGCACGCCAGAGGCCGTGGCGAAGCAACGTGCCGAACGCTTCCGCGAACATGACGAGGCACTGCTGCGCACCCAGCACCTGGTCTACGACGATGAAGCGGCGCTGGTGCAGACCGCGCAGGACGCGCGCAAGGACCTGGAGCAGCTGTTCGCTGCCGACCGTGGTGAAGGTGTGCTGGGTGGCATGGTCGAACGCGTCGAAAAACTGCCGGCCGACTGACCACGGTGTCGATGCGTGCTCACCTTGTCCTCACGCCGGCGGGAGAATCTGTGGGCGTTCGGTCAAGACGGGCAGGACACGCGTCCGGGGCTGGAGTCCGGAAGACACGACAGGGGTTGATCCATGCCAGGACGGTCTGCATCCACAAGCGAAGCGGCGCACATCCTCGTCGTCGATGACGATCCGGAGATCGGCGCGTTGCTGGCCCGCTACCTGGGCGGACATGGCTACCGCGTCAGCATCGCCGGCAACGGCGCCGGATTGCGCCAACACCTCGGCAAGGGCAGCGTCGACCTGGTGCTGCTGGATCTCGGATTGCCCGATGGCGACGGCCTGGGCCTGCTCCGCGAGTTCCAGGTGTACTGGCATGGGCCTGTGATCGTGGTCAGCGGGCGCGGCGAGTCGATCGAGCGGGTGGTGGGGCTCGAGCTGGGGGCCGATGATTACGTCAGCAAGCCGTTCGACCTGCGCGAGTTGCTGGCACGCGTGCGCTCAGTGCTACGGCGCGCGCAATCGCACCGGGCTAACGATGCAAGCGCGGGCCCGATCGAGTTCGGCGGCCTGCGCCTGGAGACATCGGCGCGGCGCCTGCTGGACCGCGACGGCATCGACCTCGGACTGACCAGCGGGGAGTTCGACTTGCTGTTGCTGTTGCTCAAGCGTCCCAACCAGGTCTTGACGCGTGACCAGCTGATGAGTTCGCTGCACGGTCGCGATGCAGGCCCCTACGACCGCTCCATCGACGTCCAGATCGGCCGGCTGAGGCGCAAGATCGAGGCCGACCCCGCCCGGCCGCGCGTGATCAAGTCGATTCGCGGTGCTGGTTACATGCTCGCGGCATCCGTCAGCCAGGCGTGACCGGAGTGGTCATGTATTCCGAGCTGTTCGAAACGGTTCCCGATGCCTTGATCCTGGTGGACGACCATGGATGCATCGTGAAGGCCAATCGCCATTCCGAGAAGCTCTTCGGCTACGTGCCCGGTTCGCTGGCGGGGAAGTCGGTCGAGGTCCTGATCCCGCCAGACCTGCGTGCCCGCCACCAGGCGCATCGGGCGGCGTACCTGCACAATCCGCGAGTGCGGCCGATGGGCACCTCCGAGCAGACGCTCATCGGGCAGCGGTCGGATGGCCAGCAATTTCCGCTGGAGATCGCGCTTGGGCCGGTCACCAGCCCCGACGGCAAACGGCTGGTGCTGGCATCGGTCCGCGACATTTCAGAAAGCCAGCGTGCACGACAGGCGATCGTGCGCGCCCGGTACGACGCACTGGTCGCCCGCGTGGGCCAGCTGGCGCTGGAAGCGGCCGACGGGGAAAGTGTCATCGGCAGCCTGCCGGCACTGGTCGCGGAAGCGCTACGGGTGGACGCCGTCGCCGTCGCCTTCCTTCGTCCAGAAAGCGGTCGCATGCAGGTGGCGTCATCCGTCGGCCTGGATGCGCGTTGGCTCGATCTGTTGTCGGCCGCGGGCGCGGATGACGATTCGCTGTCGCGCGCAGTGCGCGATGGTGACGCGATGGTGGTCGACGACCTCGAGCGCGACCGCACGGTTGCGGGCGCCATCCATGCGCCCGACGGCGCGCACGGCAGCGTCGCCGTGATGCCGTTGCTGGACCGCGATCACCCGATGGGCGCCTTGATCGCAATGTCGCCCAATCGCCGGGCATTCGCGCACGATGAGCTGCACCTGCTGCAATCGATCGCCAACCTGCTGGCGGCGCTGAGCCAGCGACGCCGAACCGAGGAACAACTCGCGCATTCGCAGCGCCTGGATGCCGTCGGCAAGTTGACAGGCGGCGTCGCCCACGATTTCAACAACCTGCTCACGATCATTTCCGGCAACCTGCAGTTGCTCGAGTCGTGTGTCTCCGGCGTGCCCGAAGCGGGCGACATGATCGCCAGTGCATCGCGCGCGGCCGGTCGCGGCGCTGAACTCACCTCCAAATTGCTGGCCTTCGCAAGGCGCCAGCGCCTGACCCCGCGCCCGGTCGCGCCAAAGAAGATGCTGGCGGACCTCGCCGAGATGATGCGACGGACATTGGGCAATTCCATCAGCATCGTGGTGAACGACTGCCTGGAGCCATTGCCGGACGCCTTCGCCGATCCCACCCAGCTGGACACGGCGATGATCAACCTGGCGGTGAACGCGCGCGATGCCATGCCCGATGGCGGCGTCATCACGTTGTCGGTCGGTGAGGCCTGGGTGACCGGGAGGGATAGTCGACCGGACCTGGATCCCGGCCATTACATCGTCTTCTGGGTCGAGGACAACGGCCATGGCATGTCGGAGGAGTCGCTGCAACGAGCGGTCGAGCCGTTTTTCACGACCAAGGACAGCGGGCGCGGAAGTGGCCTGGGCTTGAGCATGGTGTACGGATTCGTCCGGCAGAGCGGCGGATCGATGCTGATCGAAAGTCGACCGGCCTATGGCTCGCGCATCAGGCTGTACCTTCCGGTGGCGCGTACCGCCGCGGTCGCGGATGTTCCCGCTGCCGAAATCGTCCGCGGACGCGGCCAGGGCATCCTCGTGGTCGAGGACGATGCTGCCGTGCGCGATGTCGCGGTCGCATTCCTTGGTTCACTTGGCTATCGCATCCATGCCGTCGGCAATGGGTCGAATGCGCTGCAACACCTGTCCGATCACGCCGACATCGCCTTGCTCTTCACCGACATCATGCTGGGCGACGACATGGATGGACATGCGCTGGCGACGGCAGCCCGCGTCATTCGTCCGGGCCTGGCCGTGTTGATGACGTCGGGATACGACGACCGGACGCTGTCCCACGAACGTGGCGATGGCGCCGCGTATCCGCTGCTTCGAAAGCCCTACCGGCGCGAACAGCTTGCGCAGGCCGTGCGCCGCAGCCTGGACCCCGCTTGACCGGCGCAATCCGGCTCAGTGGCAGGTGCGGGATGTCGAGAGGATGGCCGCCAACCCCGGGTGATCCTCGATGCGGATCTCGCGCCGTTCGATGCGGATCAGCCCGAGGGACTGCAGGTGGGACAGCGCACGCACCACGGTTTCCAGTTGCAGCGACAGGAAATTGCCGACATCCGCCCGGGTCATGCGCAATGTCATGCAGAGCGGACTGAAGCCAAGCGCGCCCAGACGTGCAGTGAGGTCGAGCAGGAAAGCCGCCACCCGCTGTTCGGCCGCCAACGTGCCCAGCGCAAGCATCCAGCCCCAGTCGCGACGGATCTCGCCGGCCAGTGCAGCGGTCAGCAACTCCTGGAACTGCGGCAGTGTTTCCCGCAAATGCGCACAGGGAAGTTCCCAGACCTCGCCGACGTCCAGTGCGACCGCGTCGCAGGCATAGGTCGGCATGTCGAGCGCGTCGAGGCCCAGCAATTCGCCGCGCAGCCGGAAGCCCGTGATCTTCTCGCGGCCGTCCTCGCTCAGCACGCTGGTCTTGAAGACGCCTGCATGGATCAGGTGCAATGCGTGCCGCGGTTGACCGGCTCGAAAGACGTGTTGCTTCGCCTTGAGCCGGCGACGCTGCAGCGGAAGTGCCCACACGAGTGCTTCCATTGCCGACACGGACGGGGACTGCGTCGACGGGACGAATTCAGCCCCGGACGCGGGTGGCTGCCGCGAATCGACAACGTCATGTGTATCGAGCATCTCGGCGGCACTCCGCGGGGCTTCAACCCACCTTAATGCCCGATCGGTGCCGATTGGATGTGTTGCGTGTAACGCCATGTAACGGCGAGTAACGGACGGTCCGCAGCGCTCCGCGGGCTGTTCGCCGTCGCGCGGCAGTCTCCTCAGCTGTCGTTCCTGTCCGCTGGCTTCTCCTGCGCAGGCTGGGTGGTGGCAGGCTTGTCCACCGGTGCCTGCCGGAATTCGGAGCGGGCCTTGCGCATGGCGGTCGCGAGCTCGTCGTAGCTCTTCCCGAATCCGTTCTTGACTTCAGTCCACGCGCCGGAGGACCCGTGCTTCATGCCGCCGACCCATTCGGCCAGCGTATTGCGGCGCGCACGCACCTCCGCCATGTCCCTTTGCGACCGTTCCCTGGTCGCCGCGCCCATCCGGGACCAGCCTTCGCTCATCTGCACCTGCAGGCGTTCCATCTGGCTGTCCAGTTCATCCGTCGCCCGCCTGGCGGCGGCGACGGCCTCGGTACGCCGCTCGACCGAATAGTCGCGGATCGCATCGACTGGGCTGTTCTCCTTATGTGCAGCCGTTTTGTCCTGTGCGACTGCTTGCGCCTGGGCTCCGGGCTGCGCGGCCTTCTTGCCGGTGTCCTGGGCCGATGCCGGAACCGAAGCGACCAGCAGTGCGATCGAGCAACAGGCGGTGAGTGTCTTCATCGATGTCTCCGGAGTAGGTGCAGGCCGGATGCTGTTTCGGTCCCGGCTCGACTGGACTGCGTCCACTGTGCGGAGGCCGTCGGAAACGCGGGTTGATCCAGATCAACGAAGCGGATGCGCGTGGCTTTCCTGATCCAGATCAACCAGCCCGCCGCGTTGGCGTGGATCAATGACGGTCCCAATCGCCCGCGCGTGAGCGACATGGACAACCAGAACCGGAAGTTACGGCAACGCGTCGTCGACCAGCTGGAATTCGAACCCGGCATCGATGACTCCCACATCACTGTCGTGGCCGAGGACGGCGTGGTCACGCTCGCCGGCCACGTGCCCAGCGTCCTGCAGAAATCAGCCGCCGAACGCGCGGCGTGGCGCGTGAAGGGGGTCAAGGCGATCGCACAGGACATCGAGGTGAGGTGCCCGGATGACAAGAAGATCAGCGACGACGAGATCGCGGGTCGCGCGCTGGCGATCCTGGACTGGAACAGTGCGATCCCGGCCGAATCCGTGCGGGTCAGGGTGCAGGACGGCTGGGTGACGCTGGGCGGGCAGGTGCCATGGAATTACCAGCGAACGCTGGCCGAGTACGAAGTGCGCAAGTTGAGCGGGGTCAGGGGCATCGTCAACCAGGTCAAGCTGGTGCCGATGGCGCAACCCGCCGATGTGAAGCAACGCATCCTCGGTGCACTGAAGCGTCACGCTGAAATCGAAGCGGGCGATGTCGATGTCAGGGTCGGTGAAGACGGATCGGTGGAGATCCATGGGCACGTCGACAACTGGGAAGAACGCGAGGCGGTCGAACAGGCGGTGTGGTCCGCACCGGGCGTGAGGACTGTCGTGGACCGGGTCGAGATCGTCTGAGCCGGGCGCATGGCCGCCGATGCACGGCCAGGATTGGCCTGCGTATGATGGCTCTCGACAGGTAACGACCGATACCGACCGCATCCATGCCGTCATTCCCGCAGGTGCCTGACGCGCGCGTGGACACTCCCACGCCCTTGCCGGAGGCGTTGCCGGGACTCAGCAGCCGTGAAGCAGCCGCGCAGCTGCAACGCGACGGCGCCAACGCGCTCCCCGAGCCGGAACGAAGGAACCCATGGGCCACTGTCGCCAATGTCCTGCGAGAGCCGATGCTGCTGTTGCTGCTGGCCGCAACCGCCGTGTACATGCTGCTGGGGGATCCGCAGGAGGCGGCCCTGCTGGGTGCGTCGGTGTTCGTGGTGATCGGCCTGGCCGTCTACCAGGAGCGCAAGTCCGAGCGCGCGTTGCAGGCATTGCGTCAACTGGGCACGCCGCGGGCGCGGGTCATCCGCGATGGCGAGCCACGCACGGTGCCTTCCCCGGAAGTCGTCGTCGGTGACGTCCTTCTCGTGGCCGAAGGCGAGCGCATCCCCGCGGACGCGCGAGTTCTCGACGAAACCGACCTCTTCGCCGACGAGTCGCTGCTGACCGGCGAATCGGTGCCGGTGCGACGCGGTGTCGTGCAAGGCGCCGTCGAGGACGCGTTGCTGCATGCAAGCACACTGGTGGTGCGCGGCCATGGCCGGGCAGTCGTGGTGGCGACAGGGTCGCGCACCGCGGTCGGACGCATCGGCGTTGCGCTGCGGTCCATCCACATCGAACCCACCCCGATGCAACGCGAGATCCGCCGCATCGTGGTCGTGTTCGCGGCGCTTGCGCTGGCGGCCTGCGTGATGATGTCGGTGCTGTACCTGGTGACGCGCGGTGGTTGGTTACCGGCATTGCTGGCGGGCCTGACGCTTGCCATGGCGACGATCCCGGAGGAATTCCCGGTGGTGCTGGCGGTCTTCCTGGCGCTGGGAGCCTGGCGCATGGCACAGCAACAGGCCCTCGTGCGCAGGACGCCGGCGATCGAGGCGCTGGGTGCGACGACGGTCCTGTGCACCGACAAGACCGGCACGCTCACCGAAAACAGGATGGCCGTCGCCGAGCTGCGCAGCGAGGGCGAGCGCGGCAATGCCCAATCGATGGGAATCCCGGCGCTGCGGCGCCTGCTGGACATCTCGGCCCTGGCGAGCCGCTTGAATTCACATGACCCGATGGAGCGCGCGCTGCACGAGGCCGCCGGATTCACCGGTGATGGAGCAGGTGCACCACGACACCTGCGGGAATACCCACTGTCACCGGGATGCCCGGCGGTGGTCCATGTCTGGCTGCAGGCCGACGGCGAGCGCCTCGCTGCGTGCAAGGGGGCGCCGGAAACCGTCGCGGATCTGTGCCGCCTGCAGCCGGACGAACGGGAGCGCGTCCTCGGCGAGGTTGATGCCATGGCCCGGCGCGGCCTGCGCGTGCTGGCTGCGGCATCCGCGGACGCGACCACGATGCCCGCCACGATGAACGATTTCGCTTTCCGCTGGTGCGGGCTGGTGGGGTTCGCCGATCCCTTGCGCCCGGGCGTGCCGGAAGCCGTCGCCGAAGCGCGCGCAGCCGGCGTGCGCGTGATCATGCTGACCGGCGACCATCTGGAGACCGCGCGGGCCATTGCGCGCCAAGCCGGCCTGGACGGCGATGGCGATGTGATCCTGGGCCGGGACATCGAGGCCATGGACGACGACACCCTTGCGCAACGCGTGGCCGGCAGCAGTGTCTTCGCGCGCGTCCATCCCGAGCACAAGTTGCGACTCGTCAACGCGCTCAAGCGCGACGGCCACGTTGTGGCAATGACGGGCGACGGGGTCAATGACGCACCTGCACTGATGGCGTCCAACGTCGGGATCGCGATGGGCGATCGCGGTACCGACGTTGCGCGTGAGGCGGCATCGATCGTGCTGCTGGACGACAACTTCGTCACCGTGGTGCACGCCATCCGCCAGGGCCGGAACATCTACGCCAACATCCGCCGGGCCGTGCATTACATCCTCGCGGTGCACGTACCGATCGCGGGGCTGGCGCTGTTGCCGCTGCTGGTGGGTGGACCGCTGGTGCTGTTGCCGCTGCACGTGGTCTTCCTGGAACTCATCATCGACCCGGCCTGCTCGATCGTGTTCGAACGGGAGACGGCAACGGACGACATCATGCGGCGGCCGCCACGCCCACCCGGCGAACGGCTGCTGGGCACGGCGAGCCTGCTCGTCAGCCTCGGCCAAGGCGCGGTGATGTTCCTCGTCGTGGTCGCCGTGTACGCCATCGGCATCTGGCAGGCGCTCCCGGCGCCGCAATTGGGGTCGCTCGCATTCACCGCGCTGGTGGCCGGCAACCTCGGTCTCATCACGCTGTACCGATCCGGCGCGTCGATGCTGACGACCTTGCGACACAGGAATGTCGCCTTCTGGGTGGTCGCGGCCATGGCATCGGTGTTCCTGGTCCTGGTGACGCAGGTGGCGGACCCCGCGCGATGGTTCGGGTTCGCCCCCGCGCCGCTCGGGTTATGGTTGCTTGCCGTCGCGCTGCCGCTGAGCGCCGTCGTCCTGCTCAAACGCATGGGGCACAGGGCAGGCCGTCATGGTCGCCGGGACCCTGTCCGGGCACCCTGACGCAGGTGCGGTGGCCGTTGACCTGCGTCAATATCGGCCCCGCCAGCCGGGCGTCTACTACCCGTCCTGCCATCCGCCAGGATCGCCATGCACGACCCGCAACTGATTCGCAGGATCATCGCCGAGCTCGGTAGGGAGCCGACCGTGGACGTGTCGCGCGTCGACCTGAACATCGTCGATGGCATGGTGACGATCACTGGCAGCGTCACGAGTTTTCGCCAGAAGAACACCGTGGGGTCGATGGTCCACGACGTTCGCGGCGTGGGCAGCGTGATCAACCTGCTCGAGGTCGAGCCTGGAGTGGCAACACTTCCCGATGGCGCGTCCGCCGGCAGCGTGCACGCCCGCGATTCGAAGCCAGGGTTGGTCGGGCCATGACGCCGAAGAGAAGCCCCGTGCATCGCGTCAAGGGCAAGGTCTGCATCGTCACCGGCGCTGCGCTCGGGATTGGTCGCGCCTGCGTGCATCGTCTCGCCGAGGCCGGCGCGCACCTGGCGCTGTTCGATGTCCTGGACAAGGACGGCCGCGACCTTGTGGAAGAGTTGCACGCCAATGGACGCCAGGCGCACTACTGGCACGTGAATGTATCGCGCGAGGCGGAAGTCAAGGCGGCGATCGACGGCGTCGCCGATCGTTACGGTGCGATCGACGTGCTCGTCAACAATGCCGGTATCGCCGGCGCCAACAAGCCCACGCACGAAATCACCGAGCAGGAATGGGATGCGGTCCAGGCCGTCAACGTCAAGGGTGTGTTCTTCTGCACCAAGCACGTCATTGCGCACATGCGCCGTGCCGGGGGTGGCAGCATCATCAACCTGTCGTCGATCTAGGGCCTCGTCGGGGCACCCGACGTGCCGCCGTACCATGCCTCCAAGGGCGCGGTCCGGTTGATGAGCAAGACCGACGCCTTGTGTTACGCGGCTGACCGCATCCGCGTCAATTCGATCCATCCGGGTTTCATCTGGACGCCGATGGTCGAGCACCACCTGCGCGACAGCGGCGCCACTGACCTTGCCGCTGCCAGGAAGGCAGTCGACCAGCTGCATCCGCTGGGCCACATGGGTGAGCCCGACGACATCGCATGGGGCGTGGTGTACCTGGCGTCGGACGAATCGAAATTCATCACCGGCTCGGAGCTGGTCATCGACGGCGGCTACACGGCCCGCTGAGCCGCGGTGGGAAGGGTGCCTCTGCCTCGGCAGCGCCGGTTGGCGCCGCTGCACCCAAGCTGGAACTCAGTGCGAGAACAACAAAGGCAGCGTGGAGTCCATGACCAGTTCGCGGGTCACCCCGCCCAGCGCCCACTCCCGGAAGCGCGAATGGCCGTAGCCACCGGCGACCAGCAGTTGCGCATCCATGTCGTCGGCGTGTCCGAGCAGCGCGCTGCTGATGTCGTCGCGATCGGTCTTGAGCACGACGACATTGACCTTGACGCCATGGCGCGCCAGATGGGTTGCGATATCGGCTCCCGGTTGCTCGCCATGGCCCCGGTCGCCACCGATCGGATTGACGACCACGACATCCACGCTCTCGGCCCGGCAGAGGAACGGCATGGCGTCATGGACTGCCCTGGCGGCTTCGCGCGTCGGCTTCCATGCGACCACGATGCGACGGGGAAGCATCGGCACCTTGCATCCCTGCGGCACCACCATGACCGGCCTGCCGGATTCGATCAGCAGGCTCCCGAGGTACGAGCGGGTGGCGTTGCCCTCGCTGGCTTCGCCAGAAGCGCCGGCAACCACCGAGAGGTCGGCGTAATGGGCGCAATGCGCCGCCATGTGGAATGGCTCCTCGTAGAGCGATTCGACCAGCCGGACTTCCGATGAGATGGATTCCTTCTCCAGCCGCGCCCGCAACTGCACCACGTTGCGCTCGCCCTGTTCCCTGAGCGTCTTGTACAGGTCGACAAGCCCCACCTCGGGCATCAGTCCCCAAGGGCCCGCGGACAACATCGGCAGGTTGACCATCTCCATGACCGCCAGGTGCGCTTCGAGCCTGTATGCCAGGTCGACGGCCATTGCCAGGGCATCGGCATCGGCCGGAGTGCCCGTCTGCGGGACGACGATATCCTTGAACAAGCCTGCGCTCTCCCTTGACCGACCGTCGCCGGGTGCAGGTATTAACCGTCGAGGCGGCCCATGGATCATTGATCCTGGTCAAGATCGGCCCGCCGCAATCGTCAATGGAGTCGAAGGCCAGCCGGCGATGTCGCCACGATGCCAGACGGCACCGGCGATGCCCTGCCTGCCGACTATCGGAACCGGTGGAAGATCGGGTTGTCGTCCACGGTCCCATCGACGCCAAGGACGGCGTATTTCCGCGAATCCGGGTCGAAGACAATCGCTTCCCTGTCGCTCGCGCTGCCGCGAACGAACTTCAACTCCCAGCCAAACCGCTCCAGTGTGTAAAGCGTCACCAGTTGCTCATCGTTGAGCGCTCGCTTGAGGACGCCTGATGATTCAATGATCGGTACTCGCCGATCCGCCGTATCCGCCATGACAGCCCCTGTTCCGTCGTGGCCCAGGGAGGATTCCGTGGGCGCGGCGAGCTTCGCAGGGGCTGTGTGAAGCAGCTGTCGGCGCCGTCCGATCGTTCGGGAGACGCCGTGGTCTGACGTCGCAGCCTGGGAAGGACACTCAGCTGTCCCATTCCAGCGGTCCGATGCGCTCCTGCACGTCCACGTGCCAGCCGTCACCGTGAGTCACCATCGCCTTGATCGAACTGCCGGCCGGACCGGTGAAGGTGTCGAGCCGGCGTGACAGCAGCGGCCCTGGTTCGCCGAAATCATCAGCAAGGCGCTCTTCCGTGAAGATACCGATGGCATTCACCGCGATGGCATCCGGGGTTTTCGGAACCAGCCTGACCTGATAGCGGACCTTGCAGTTCGGCATGCGATCCTCGCCAGGTGAAGCAGGGCGGGGATGTTGCCAGCGGTCGGATGATGGCGCCGCGATATTGGGCGCCATCCGGTGGGCCATGCCGCACGGTGGTTCCGGAAAATATCGGGGCCGGTCAGCCGCAGAACCCCATCATGACCCCGTCGCCGCAGAGCATGCGGATCTTGACCGCAGTGGGCGTTCCACTGGCCCGATGCTCGGCTCGAGCCAGGTTGCAGGCCACCAGGATGGCCAGCGGCATGTCGGCAATGGTGACCGGTGCGCGCTCTGGAACCTCGATCTTCCAGCCGTATTGCTCGGGGGCCATCGATACGATTTTACGTTCCACTGCAGTACTCCAATGTCCGAGGGTCGCGCCCTGGGTCCGCGTACAGTTGTCACGTTCCCATGGCCATGATGCAGGCCGATGACAGGAACGCGTCGGATGCGACTGGCCCCAGATTGCGCCGCCGGCGTCTGGATGGCAGTCGGCCGACGCATCGGCTGCGTGTAGGGCTTTTCCCACACGTGCGCAGCCGCGGTAACGCCTGGCAGCGGGGCAACAACGCTTTCGGTCATGCGCGGCGCAGCGTGCCGCTGAGTTGGGTGCCGGGTGCGACGGTGTTGTACACCGTGCCGTATTTCATGACGTTGTCGTGCAACAGCTTCAGCCGCTGATCGCTTTCGTCGCTGTCCACGAGGATTTCATACTGGATCGCTTCCATGCGTGGCGGCGCGTCCTGGCGAACTCCGTGCAACCGGACTTCGACCCCCCGCAGGTCGAAGTTGAGGATGGGCGTCACCCGCTCGATGCTTTTGATCATGCACGCCGCGACGGCAGCCATGAGCAACTCAGCGGGATTGAAGGCATCCACGCGCCCGGCCAGGTCGGTATCCAGGGTGATGACGGCCGACTTGCATGACGCCTGGCTTGCGTGCTAGTCGATGCGGCGCGCCTGCACGGCAAACGTCAGCTTCGCTTGTTTTCCGGTCACGGCGCGATCCTTCGGGCGGACGCTGGGCAGCAATGGCTGGTTGATTCAATTTAACTATTCGAGCATCATGGAAACATGAACACGAAGAACGCCGTCACCGCCTTGGCCGCGCTGGCCCAGGCGTCACGCCTCGCAGTCTTTCGACATCTCGTCGAACTCGGCCCCGAAGGTGCCTTTCCCGGCGAACTCGCCGAGAGATTGGAGCTGCCGCCGGCGACCCTGTCCTTCCACCTGAAGGCATTGACCCACGCGGGCCTGATCGAACCCGAGCAAAACGGCCGCTACATCCGCTACCGGGCGAACTTTGGCGAAATGCGCGATCTGGTCGATTTCCTCACCCGCAATTGCTGTGGCGGCGACCCTTCGAAGTGCGCACCCAAGCGGCCGGTTCGCAAAGCCATACCGCGCGCGAGGATCGCGCGCGCTCGCTGAATTTTCCGACCTCCGCGAGTAATGCCGCGGGCCAGACAGCAGTGCGTCGCGCCATCCCATTCCACTCTTCCCTGGGCAGACGGAGAACATGAGCATTCGCGTTGGCATCAACGGCTTTGGTCGCATGGGACGCCTCACCCTGCGTGCAGCCTGGGGCAATCCCGGGATCACGTTCGTCCGGATCAACGACCCAGCGGGCGATGCGGCCACGCTTGCGCACCTGCTGAACTTCGATTCGGTGCACGGGCGTTGGGGGCATGAAGCCTTTGCCGATGGCGATGCACTGGTGATCGATGGCACGCGCATTCCGGTCACCCGCAACAGGGAGCTGGCGGCGACGGACTGGTCAGCCTGCGACGTCGTGATCGAATCGTCGGGAAAGTTCCGCAAGCCCGACGTGCTGCAGCCCTACCTGGACCAGGGCGTGAAGCACGTGGTCGTGACCGCGCCGGTGAAGTCCGCCGGTGCGCTTGACATCGTCATGGGGGTGAACCACCAGCGTTTCGACCCGTCTCGGCACCGCATCGTGTCCGCGGCGTCATGCACGACCAACTGCCTGGCTCCGATCGTCAAGGTCATCCACGAGACGATCGGCATCCGGCACGGCGGCCTCACCACGATCCACAGCCTCACCAACACCCAGGTGATCGTCGATGCGCCGCACAAGGACCTGCGCCGTGCACGGTCCTGCGGATCCAGCCTGATCCCGACGTCCACCGGTTCGGCCACCGCGATCGCCGAAATATTCCCCGAGCTCAGGGGCCGCCTGGATGGACACGCCGTGCGTGTGCCGCTGACCAACGCGTCACTCACCGACTGCGTGTTCGAGGTCGAACGAGCGACCACCGTGGAGGAGGTGAACGGCCTGCTTTGTGCTGCGGCCGGGGGCGAGCTCAAGGGCATCCTCGGATATGAAACGCGCCCGTTGGTGTCGATCGACTTCCTCCATGATCCACGCTCGAGCATCGTCGATGCGCTGTCGACGCTGGTCGTCAACGGCACCCAGGTCAAGATCTATGCCTGGTACGACAACGAATGGGGCTACGTGAACCGCACGGCCGAACTCGTGCTGCTCGTCGGCAACGCGGACCGCTGACCCGTGCTTGCACGCCTGTCGCCGGACGTCCGCCAGTACCTGCTGGTCACCGGCAACTACTGGGCCTTCACCCTGACGGACGGTGCGCTGCGCATGCTCGTCGTGCTGCATTTCTACAAGCTGGGCTACAGCCCGCTGCAGGTGGCGATGCTGTTCCTGTTCTACGAGATCTTCGGGGTGATCACCAATCTCGTCGGCGGATGGCTCGGCGCGCGCATCGGTTTGAATCGCACCATGAACATCGGCTTGGGATTGCAGGTCGTGGCCCTGTCGATGCTGTTGGTGCCCGCCGCGTGGCTGGTGGTGCCGTGGGTGATGTCCGCCCAGGCGATGTCGGGCATTGCCAAGGACCTCAACAAGATGAGCGCCAAGAGCAGCATCAAGCTGCTGGTGCCGGGCGGCCAGCAAGGCGCCCTCTACCGCTGGGTCGCTGCGCTGACCGGATCCAAGAACGCGCTCAAGGGGGTGGGTTTCTTCCTCGGTGGAGCGCTGCTGACGAGCGTGGGGTTCGCGCCCGCGGTGGCGATCATGGCGGCTGGACTACTCCTGGTCTGGATGGCGAGCTTGTTCCTGCTCAAGCGCGACCTCGGCAGGGCGAAGGACAAGGCGAAGTTCCGCGACATCTTTTCCAGGAGCCGCGCGATCAACCTGTTGTCGGCAGCGCGGCTGTTCCTGTTCGGTGCCCGTGACGTGTGGTTCGTGGTCGCTCTGCCGGTGTTCCTTCACCAATCGCTGGGTTGGGATTTCTGGCAGGTCGGCGGCTTTCTCGCCGCGTGGGTGATCGGCTACGGGATCGTGCAATCGCTGGCACCGCAGGTCACCGGCAGGCGTACCGGCACGCTGCCGGATGGCCGTGCAGCCTTCACCTGGGCAGCCGTCCTGGCGGTGGTCCCTGCGCTGATGGCGCTGTTGCTCGTGCAGGGACCATCGGCCCAGCCGGTGCTGGTGATGGGCTTGTCCGTGTTCGGCGTGCTGTTTGCGATCAACTCCTCGCTGCACAGCTACCTGATCGTGAGCTATGCCACCGAGGATGGCGTGTCGCTGGACGTCGGCTTCTATTACATGGCCAATGCAATGGGCCGGCTGTTGGGCACGGTCTTGTCGGGCTGGATATTCCAGCGCTACGGAATTGCGGAATGCCTAGCGGTGTCCGCCGCGCTGGTGATGCTCGCGGCAATCGTCTCCGTCGCCCTGCCGCGGCATGACCGGGGGCGCTCGGCTGTCACGTCGCGGGTCAGCCGATGAGCAGCCCCGGCATCCAGTCGCGCACTATTCGGCGACGAGCAAGTCCAGCAGTGCCTGTTGCGCCCGGTTGGGCGTCCGCTCGCGATGGAACAGGATGGTAAATCGCCGCGGCGGAAGCGCCAGGTCGATCATTGGAAGGCCGCGACGACGCGCAGCGAGCTCCGACACCGCGGTGATGCCGGCGCCCGCCTCGACCGCTGCCAGCACCGATTCATTGGAGGGCAGTTCGATGACGATGGCCAGCGACCGCGGGTCGACGCCTTGCGCCTGCAGCGCATCCTCGATCACGCGGCGCGTACCGGAGCCACGTTCGCGCATCACCCACATGGCATCGCGCAACTCCTCCGCGCCGATGCGCTTGCGCCGTGCCCATGGGTGTCCGGTCGGCATCACCAGCATGAGTCGATCGCCCGGCACCTCGATGGTTGTGAACACGTCGCCATCGATCGTGCCCTCGACAACGGCGAGATCCGCCGCGCCGTCGAGTACCGCGCGCCCGGCCTGTTCGGTATTGCATGACCGGACCTGCACGCGCATGCCAGGGTACAGCGCGTGATAGGCGACCAGGCGCGCTGGCAGCCAGTCGTTGACCACGGTCTGGCTGGCCGCGACATGCAGCTCGCCGCGCAGATGGCCAGCGAGTTCGCCGAGCGCGAGTTCGGCGGCGGCCGCACGCTGCAGTACCGCGCGGGCCTCCGGCAGGAAGCATTCGCCTTCGCGCGTGAGCTCGATGCCCCGGCCAACGCGGTGGAAGAGCTTCGTGTCGTAGCGCGATTCCAGCGCGGCGATCGACGCGCTGGCCGCGGACTGCGTCATGTGCAGCTTCTCTGCCGCGCGGGTGACGTGCAGCGCCTCGGCGACGGCAACGAAGACACGCAGGTGATCGAGGGTCATCACGGGTCCAGCGCATCCGGCAGCGGTGACGCGTCGTAGTGTAGCGAGCGCCGTCACGCATCGCGTGGCGCAGCCGCCGCCGTCAGGCGAAGAGTTTGATCGCCGACAGGCTGAAGCCAGCGATGAACAGCCATGCCAGCGCGCCGAGCGCGAACGGGCGCAGGCCCTTCGCCCTGAGCTTGCGGATGTCGGTCTCCAGGCCCATGGCCGCCAGCGCCATCGTCAGCAGCACCGCGGTCAGCAGTGCCAGCCCGTGCAGGACCGGCGCCGGAACGGCGACCAGGCTGTTGATCGCGACCAGCGCCACGAAGCCGATGACGAACCAAGGCACCGGCACCGTGGGCTGGGCCGCGTCGTCGCAGCCGACGCCACCGCGCGCCGCCGCGGACCAGCCCAGTGTCAGCACCACCGGCGCAAGCAGCATCACC
>JBBRHT010000009.1:0-20200 GCA_038222295.1 Lysobacterales bacterium | reverse complement strand
GATGCTGATCGGGCGGGAGTTGTTCGACGGGCGGGATTGAGCGAGAGGAAAGGGAAAAGGGGGTCAGAGTCATTTTTCGGTCGAGCAGCATGTCCAAGCCAGGCGTTCCGGCCGAAAACATGACTCTGACCCCCTTTTCCCCGGGTTTGCCGCACTGCAACAAACAGCGCCATAATCGAATGGTTCCGGCTTCGGCCGGCCCCGATCAGCCCGGAGATACCCATGTCCGCTTCGAATTCGGATGTCGTCATCGTTGGTGCCATGCGCACCGCCATCGGCTCCTTCCTGGGCCAGTTCACCGGCGTCCCGACGCCGACGCTGGGTGCTGCCGCGATCCAGGCGGCACTGGCACAGGCCGGCGTGGCGCCCGACCAGGTCGACGAAGTGATCATGGGCTGCGTGCTGCCGGCGGGCCTTGGCCAGGCGCCCGCGCGCCAGGCTGCGCTCGCCGCGGGGATTCCCGCTTCGGCCCCCTGCACGACCGTCAACAAGGTCTGCGGCTCGGGCATGAAGGCGGTGATGTTCGCCCATGACGCGATCAAGTGCGGTTCGGCGACGGTCGTGGTCGCCGGTGGCATGGAGTCGATGACCAATGCGCCGCACCTGCTCAACGGGTCACGCACCGGCATCCGCTACGGCACGGCCGAATTCCTCGACCACATGGCGCACGACGGCCTGACCAATCCCTACGACGGCAAGGCGATGGGCGTCTTCGGCGACATGGCCTGCAGCAAGTACGGCTACGACCGCGCCGCGCTGGATGCCTTCTCCGCGGAGAGCGTGCGTCGCGCCCAGGCGGCGCAGGCATCGGGCGCATTCGCCGGCGAAATCACGGCGGTCACGGTCAAGGGCCGCAAGGGCGACACCGTCGCCGATACCGACGAGGAGCCGGGCAAGGTCGACATCGGCAAGATCCCCGGCCTGCGAGCGGCCTTCGGCAAGGATGGCGTGCTGACGGCCGCATCGTCGTCGAAGATTTCCGATGGCGCCGCCGCCACGGTGCTGATGTCCGCCGACGAGGCGGCACGTCGCGGGCTGAAGCCACTGGCGCGCATCGTCGCCCACGCCGGCCACGCACAGGCGCCGGAATGGTTCACCACGGCGCCGATCAAGGCCATCGAAAAGGTGTTGGAAAAAGCGGGATGGAGCGTCGCCGACGTCGACCTGTTCGAGATCAACGAGGCCTTCGCCTGCGTGGCGATGGCGCCGATGACCGACCTGGGAATCCCGCACGACAAGCTGAATGTCAATGGTGGCGCAGTCGCCCTTGGCCATCCGATCGGCGCCAGCGGGGCACGCCTGCTGGTCACCCTGGTGCATGCCCTGAAGGCGCGCGGCGGCAAGCGTGGAGTCGCCTCCCTGTGCATCGGCGGGGGCGAAGCCACGGCCGTTGCGGTCGAACTGGCATAGAACGTTAAGAACGTCTTAACCAAAAATACGCGGCCAACCGCTTGACAGGCGACAGCAGCTTGTCATCATGTTATCGGCGCGCAGTTGCGCGTTGCCAACTTAACGACGAGGAAGATGAAATCATGACGACCAACAAGGCGCTGCTCGCCCTGGCTATGGGCCTGGCCCTGGCCGCGTGCACCAACAAGCAGCAGGCTGCCGATTCGGCCGCCGACGCTTCGACTGCCGCTACCGAAGCCCAGCAGGCTGCTGACAACACCGCCGCCACTGGCGATACGGCTGCTGCCGACGCTGCCCAGGCTTCGGCCGACGCCGCTGCTGCAGCTTCCAACGCCGCCAGCACCTCCGCCGATGCCACCAATGCGGCCGGCACCATGGCGAAGGCTGATGACGCTGCCGACGCTGCGGGCGATGCTGCCGACTCTGCCAAGCAGGCGCAGAACGCTGCTGAGCAGGCTGCTGCTTCGGCTGATGCCAAGACCAACAACGACGCCACTCCTGTAAAGAAGTAAGGCGCTGTTGATGGTGTGACAATGGAGGAGCCGTCGGCATCGCCGGCGGCTTTTTCCTTTTACGGATCAGTTCCCGTCACCAGGCGACAGTCGCCGAAGGTGGCCGGACGCACAACGCTCACCAGCGTTTGCCTGATCACACCGGAATTTCCCACACTCCTACGGAGCTCCACGATGAATACCAAACTTTGCATCCTCCTCGCCGCCAGCGTCCTCGCCCTGTCGGCCTGCAAGAACGAGACCCCGGAAGCGCAGCAGCAGGCCGCCCAGGCCTCCGCAGCCGCCGACCAGGCTGGCAACGCCGCAGCCGACGCGGCGACCGCCGCTGGCAATGCCGCGCAGCAGGGCGTCGAGTCCGCTGCCGCCTCCACCGGCGAAGCCGTTGGCGAAGTGGCTGCGAACACCCAGCAGGCCGCCGATTCGGCTGCCGCGGCCGCCAACCAGGCCACCGCAAACGTTGCCAACGCCACTGCCGACGCTGCGCAGAACACCGCCAATGCCGCGCAGAAGGTCGCCGACAAGGCCGACACCGCTGCCAAGCAGGCTGACGCGGAAGCCAAGAAGTAAGGACGTCCGCTATCGAGCAATCGATACCGGCTCCATCGAAAGGCCCGCTTCGGCGGGCCTTTTTTTGTCCGGGCTTCGGCGCCGCGGCTTGCCTGGCCGTCTTCGCCAGGCAAGGCCTTCGCGGCTCGACAACGATATCCTTGCCGCTCGACCAAAGGATCCACGCCATGCCTGTCGTCCAATCGCATCTCGACCCGCGCTCGCAGGACTTCCAGGACAACGTGGCCTGGCACCGCGCACTGGTGGACGTGCTGGACGCGCGGCTGGCGCGCGCAACCGAGGGCGGTGGCGACAAGGCGCGCAACAAGCACACCGAGCGCGGCAAGCTGCTCGTCCGTGATCGCATCACCGCCCTGCTCGACCCGGGTTCGCCGTTCCTGGAACTCTCGCCGCTGGCAGCCGAGGGCATGTACGACGACGCGGCGCCGGCCGCCGGAATCGTCACCGGCATCGGCCGGGTGCACGGGCAGGAAGTGGTGATCGTGGCCAACGACGCCACGGTCAAGGGCGGCACCTATTTCCCGATGACGGTGAAAAAGCACCTGCGTGCGCAGGACATCGCCCGCGAAAACCGCCTGCCCTGCATCTACCTGGTCGACTCCGGTGGCGCCTTCCTGCCGCTGCAGGACGAGGTCTTCCCCGACCGCGAACACTTCGGCCGCATCTTCTACAACCAGGCTCGACTGAGCGCGGAGAACATCCCGCAGATCGCCGTCGTCATGGGCTCATGCACGGCTGGCGGCGCCTACGTCCCGGCGATGTCGGACGAATCGATCATCGTGAGGGAACAGGGCACGATCTTCCTCGGCGGTCCGCCGCTGGTGAAAGCGGCGACGGGCGAAGTGGTGGACGCCGAGTCGCTGGGTGGTGCCGACGTGCACACGGCGATCTCCGGAGTCGCCGACCACCTGGCGGAAGACGACCGCGATGCACTGGAGATCGCGCGCAACCTGGTGGCCAACCTCAACCGGCGCAAGCAGCTTCCGGTCGCGACGCAGCCGGTGCGCGAACCGCTGTTCGCGGCGGAGGAGCTGTACGGCATCGTGCCGAAGGACGTGCGCCGCCCGTTCGAGATCCGCGAAGTGATCGCCCGCATCGTCGATGGCAGCGAGTTCCAGGAGTTCAAGGCGCGCTACGGCAAGACGCTGGTGTGTGGCTTTGCCCACCTGCATGGCTATCCAGTGGGCATCATCGCCAACAACGGCATCCTGTTTTCCGAGTCGGCGCTCAAGGGCGCACACTTCATCGAACTGTGCGACCAGCGCGGCACCCCGCTCGTCTTCCTGCAGAACATCACCGGCTTCATGGTCGGGCGCAAATACGAGAACGCCGGCATCGCCAAGGACGGCGCCAAGATGGTGACGGCCGTGGCCTGCGCGTCGGTGCCGAAGTTCACCGTCGTCATCGGCGGCAGCTTCGGTGCCGGCAACTACGCGATGTGCGGACGCGCGTACGGCGGGCGTTTCCTGTGGATGTGGCCCAACGCGCGGATCAGCGTCATGGGCGGCGACCAGGCAGCGGCCGTGCTCGCCACCGTCAAGCGCGATGGCATCGAGGCACGCGGTGGCGAATGGAGCGGGGACGACGAGGCTGCCTTCAAGGCGCCGATCCGCGAGCAGTACGAATCGCAGGGTAGTCCCTGGTATGCGACCGCGCGGCTGTGGGACGACGGCATCATCGATCCGGCCGACACCCGGCGCGTGCTCGGCCTGGGGCTGTCCGCGGCAATGAACGCGCCGATCGAGCGCGGCCGCTTCGGTGTCTTCCGGATGTAAACGGCGGTTGACCGGGATCGCCCGGATAGCCTGTTTTGCGGGCTCGCGTCACAGCGCCACGCGTACAGGCGCATGCTAGGCTCGGTCGTTCAGGGGAGTCATCTGCAACCTCAAGAGGAACCGGCGATCATGGCGATATTCAACCAGCAACCCACGGCGAAGAAGGAAGCGGCTGCGTTCACACCCGATGCGCCGCCCTACCGTGAGGCGCCCCAGGCAACGCCCGAGCCGGCAGCCGCACCCGCCGCGCCACGCCGGGTCGTCGAGTCCCAGGCAAAGGAATCCTTCATCGCTTCCGAACTGACCATCGAAGGCAAGATCGAAGGCTCCGGCCACGTCCGAATCGCCGGCCGCTTCAAGGGCGACGTCAACGTGCAGGGCGACCTGACGATCGAATCGGGTGCCAAGCTCACCGGTGGCGTCCGCGCCAAGCGCGTCGTGATCGCAGGCGAGCTCGAAGGCAACATCGAACTGGCCGAGCGCGTCGAACTGCTCGAGGGCGGCGTGCTGATTGGCGACGTCAAGGCGGGCGCGCTGACCGTTGCCGCCGGTTCGCGCATGCGCGGCCAGGCCGACTTCGGCTGGGACGACAAGGCCGCCACCAAGCCTGCCAATGGCCACGCCACGATCAATGGCATGGAGTCGCGCGCCGCGTCATGAGCAGCCCGCGCGCGGGGACCGCGGGCGCGACCCGCGTCTGCCCCCATTGCAAGGCCACGATCCTCGAAAGCGCCGCGGTCTGCCCGTCGTGCAAGCACCACGTGCGCTTCGAGGCGGCCGACCAGCGGACGCAGGACAAATCCTCCGCCCTGCGCGTGGAAGGCCTGATCAAGCACCCGCCCGATGGCGACCCTTGGGAATATTCGGTGGTGCTGACGATCCGCAACGACCGCGGCGAGGAGATCGCCCGCCAGGTGGTCGGGGTGGGCGCCCTGCGCGGCGGCGAGCAGCGCACTTTCACGCTGGACGTGGAGATGTTCGCCCCCAATGGCGGCAAGATGCCGGCCGGCAGCCGCCACTGAGCCCTGCCGCCAATTCCCCGGATCCGGCTGGCCCATCGCGCCCAGCGGCTATCATTGGCCGGTTTCCCGCCGATGACATCCATGAGCGATTCGCTGCAATTACACCGTGACGGCGCCGTGGCCCGGCTGCGACTGGACCGGCCCGAGGTGCACAACGCCTTCGATCCCGCGCTGATCGCCGGCCTCACTGCACGCCTGCAGTCGATCGCCGTGGATGACGGCATTCGCGTGGTCGTCCTGGAAGGTGCCGGGGCGTCCTTCTCCGCCGGCGCCGACCTGCAATGGATGCGCGGCATGGCGTCAGCCAGCGAACGCGCCAACCGCGATGACGCACTTGCCCTCGCCCGCCTGATGCGGACCCTTGATGCATTGCCCAAGCCCACGATCGCCCGCGTCCATGGCGCGGCCTTCGGCGGCGGCGTGGGCCTGGTCGCCTGTTGCGACATTGCCGTCGGCGTGCCCGAGGCCAGGTTCGGACTGACCGAAAGCAAGCTCGGCCTGCTGCCCGCCGTCATCTCGCCGTATGTGATCGCCGCAATCGGCCCCCGCCAGGCACGACGCTGGTTTGCCTCGGCGGAAATGTTCGATGCCGCCGAAGCGCTGCGGATCGGCCTGTTGCACCAGGTGGTCGCGGCCGACCAGCTCGATGCCGCCGTGCAGCGGCAGATCGACCTGCTGTGCAAGGGTGGCCCCATCGCCGTGGCTTCGGCGAAGTCGCTGGTGCGACGGGTCGCGGACCGCAGCGACGCCGATTCGGTCGATGCGGCCAATGCCGAACTGATTGCGCGACTCCGGGTTTCCCCCGAAGGCCAGGAAGGCCTCACCGCGTTCCTCGACAAGCGCAAGCCCGCCTGGTGCGGCTGATGCACGCCCTCCACCGTCCCCGCGAGGCAAGAGCATGAGCGACTGCGTCAATCCCGTGATCAACATCTCCGACATCGAACTCCAGGCGCGCCCTGCGGCATTCGCCGCAAAGGGCGACGCGACTGCCCGTTACGACGCGCGCATGGGCATGATCGGCCCGCGCATCGGCGCAAGGCTGCTCGGCTACAACATCACCGCGGTGGCACCGGGCATGCGTGCATTCCCGATGCACAACCATCGCGTCAACGAGGAAATGTTCTACGTGATCCAAGGCTCGGGCGAACTGCGCGTTGGTGGCCAGACACATGCGGTCCGCGCTGGCGACGTCATCGCCTGCCCGCCCGGCGGCCCGGAGACCGCCCACCAACTGGTCAATACCGGCGACACCGAGCTGAAGTACCTCGCGGTCAGCACCAAGCTGTCGCCCGAACTGTGCGAGTACCCGGAGTCGGGCAAGTTCGGCCTCATGGCCGACTTGGGACGCGATGCGGAAGGCCGACCGGCGATGTTCCGTCATATCGGGCGGCCCGAAGACGCACGCGACTACTGGGAAGGCGAATAAACCCGATGTTCCGCAAGATCCTGATCGCCAACCGCGGCGAGATCGCCTGTCGCGTCATCCGCACGGCGCGCGAGCTCGGCATCGCAACGGTGGCGGTGTATTCCGAAGCCGACGCCAACGCGCAGCATGTGCGCCAGGCGGATGAAGCCTGGCCGGTCGGTGGACCAAGGCCGCAGGACTCCTACCTGCGCGGCGACCGGATCATCGCCGTCGCGCTCGCGGCCGGTGCCGAGGCGATCCATCCGGGCTATGGCTTCCTCAGCGAGAACGCCGACTTCGCCGACGCCGTCGACGCGGCCGGCCTTGTCTTCATCGGTCCCAGCGCGACGACGATGCGCAGGATGGGCAGCAAGGCCGGCGCGAAGGACCTGATGCAGGCCGCTGGCGTGCCGGTGGTGCCTGGCTACACCGGCGAAGACCAGGCACCCGCCCTGCTGGAACTCGAGGCCGACCGCATTGGTTATCCGCTGATGATCAAGGCGGCCCATGGCGGTGGTGGGAAGGGCATGCGGGTCGTGCGCGACCGCGCGGAGTTCCTCCCGAACCTGTTGAGCTGCCAGCGCGAGGCCGCCGGCGCATTCGGTCGCGATCGCGTGCTGCTCGAGCGCTATATCGAAAGCCCGCGCCACATCGAGATCCAGATCTTCGGCGACGTGCACGGCAATGTCATCCACCTGGGCGAGCGCGAATGCTCGGCCCAGCGCCGCTACCAGAAAGTGCTCGAGGAATCGCCGTCGCCATTCCTCACCCCGGAACTGCGCGCGCACATGGGAGCCGCCGCGGTGCAGGCCGGGCGCGCGATCGACTATGCCAATGCAG
This sequence comes from Lysobacterales bacterium, assembly GCA_038222295.1. Classification (GTDB taxonomy): domain Bacteria; phylum Pseudomonadota; class Gammaproteobacteria; order Xanthomonadales; family Xanthomonadaceae; genus Cognatiluteimonas. The sequence goes on along the minus strand of JBBRHT010000009.1, from coordinate 12,669 downwards.
GCACGGTCGAGTTCATCGTGGCGCCGGATGGCAATTTCTACTTCATGGAGATCAACACGCGGCTGCAGGTCGAGCATCCCGTCACCGAACTGGTGACCGGACAGGACCTCGTCGCCTGGCAATTGCGCGTCGCCGCCGGCGAGCCGCTGCCGCTGGCGCAGGACGAAGTCCGGCAGCACGGCCATGCCATCGAGGTGCGCCTGTATGCGGAGGATCCGGACGCCGGATTCCTGCCCGGGTCGGGGACGCTGGAGCGCTTGCGCCTGCCGCCCGCAAGCCGCCACGTGCGCATCGATTCGGGCGTGGTCGAAGGTGACGTCGTCACCATCTTCTACGACCCCATGATCGCCAAGCTGATCGTGTGGGATGCGGATCGCGAGCGTGCGCTCGCACGCCTGCGCGAAGCCCTGGCGCAATGCGAGATCGATGGGCCGAAATCGAATATCGGTTTCCTCGAACGCCTGGCCAGCCATTCGTCCATCGTCGATGGCAGCATCGATACCGGTTACCTGGACCGCAACCTGGAAGCCTTCCTGCAGCCGGCCGGGATCGACCACAAGCTGCTGCTGGCTGCAGCGACGACGCGACTGCTGTGGCTGGAGGCGGCCGAACTGGCGCAGGCCGCGACGAGCGCCGACCCCACGTCGCCCTGGGCATTGGCAGACGGCTGGCGCCTGGGACATGCGGGCAAGCGCGATCTGGCCTTCCTGCATGGCGGCGAGCGCATCCATCTCGTCGCCCAGGGCGCGGGTGGCGATTACCGGATCATGGCCGGCGACAGCGAGGTGCGCGTCTGCGGCGCGCGCTGGAGCGACGGGGTGCTCAGCGCACGGTTCGACGGGCATGCGCGCCGCTTTTCGGCGCACGCGGACGCCTGCCGCGTTCATGTCCACGATGGCAACGGTCGCCTGCTGCTGTGGCCCACCGAGGTGTATCGTCGCCAGGGGCCCGTCCAGGGCCTGGACGACCGGCGCCTGCGTGCGCCGATGCCCGGTCGCGTGGTGCTGGTGAACGTGGAAGCCGGTCATCGGGTGACGGCCGGGCAGGAGTTGCTGGTGATCGAGGCAATGAAGATGGAACTGGGGCTGAAGGCGCCGCGCGACGGTGTCATCGGCGACGTCCGCGCCGCCGCCGGCGACGTGGTGGAAGCCGACGCCGTGCTGATCACGCTGGAACCCTGATGGCGATGCCGGCGCAGGTCCGTATCGTTGAAGTCGGGCCACGCGACGGCTTGCAGAACGAAAAGGCGATCGTCGCCACCGCCGACAAGATCGACTTGATCAATCGCCTGTCGCGCACCGGATTGACGTCGATCGAGGCCACGAGTTTCGTCAGCTCGAAATGGGTTCCGCAACTCGCGGATGCCGAACAGGTGTTCGCCGCCATCGACAAGCGCCCGGGGATTTCGTATCCGGTGCTCGTGCCCAACGCACAAGGATACGAACGGGCACGAGCGGCGGGTGCAACTGAGGTCGCGGTCTTCACCGCCGCGTCCGAAGCCTTCAACCGCAGGAACATCAACGCATCGATCGACGAGTCGATCGAGCGTTTCACGCCGGTCGTGGAATCCGCCAGGCAGGACGGCGTGCGCGTGCGCGGCTACGTCTCCACCGTGCTGGGCTGTCCCTACCAGGGCGAAGTCCCGGTTGCGGACGTGGTCCGCGTCGCGCGACGACTGCATGCGCTTGGCTGTTACGAGATTTCGCTGGGCGACACCATCGGGATCGGCACGCCGCACCAGGCGCGCGCGATGTTGCTGGCCGTGGCCGACGAGGTGCCGATGACGGCACTGGCGGTGCATTTCCACGATACCTACGGCCAGGCGCTGGCGAACGTGCTCGCCTGCCTGGAGGCAGGCGTGGGTGTCGTCGATGCCGCCGTCTCCGGTGTCGGTGGCTGCCCCTACGCGAGGGGGGCCAGCGGCAACGTCGCCACCGAGGACGTGGTGTACATGCTCCACGGCCTTGGAGTCCGCACCGGCGTTGACATCGATGCGCTGGCCGACACTGGCCGCTGGCTAGCCAGCCTGCTTGGTCGTGAAAGCGGCAGCAAGGTTGGCCGCGCCATGGCAGCCGCATGAACTCCGGCGCGCAGTCGATCGATGCCGCACTCGCGGCAGGCGCCGACGACGCCGGACTGGCGCTCGCGGCGCTGCAGGCAGCCTGCGATGACCCCGCGATGCCGCTGCACATCCGCCTGCTGCTCGAGCAGGCCTGCGATACCACGCACGCAGCATTGATCCGCGCCGACAGTGCGCAACAACGCTACAAGGCGCTGTTCGATGCCCTGCCCGATCCGATCAGCATCCTCAGCTGGGATGGGGTCCTGCTCGACATCAATCGCGCCGGCGAAGACGCCTACCGCCGACCGCGCACGGCACTCATTGGCCAACCACTCCACCTGCTGAATCCCGACCTGCCAAGGGACCACCTGGGACCGGTGCATGACAAGCTCGGCCGCGGCGGGACATCGGCAAGCGAAGTGACGCACATGCGCGCCGACGGCACCCGTTTCCCGGCTGAGGTGCACGCGGCGCGCCTGGATCATGATGGACGGGCCTGCATCCTCTCGGTCACGCGCGACCTGAGTGATCGCGCGCGCATCGAGCTGCACTACCGCGAGCTGATGGAAGTCGTCGACAAGGGGATCCTGGTACGCGATGCCGAGCGCAACATCGTCTACGCCAACCCGGCTGCGGTGCGCATGTTCAACGTCGAATCGGGCATGTCGCTGGCCGAGGACATCCGCGACGGCCAATGGTTGATCATCGACGAGGACGGCAACGACATGCCGGAGGACGCCTTGCCCGCATATCGGGCATTGACCACGGGCAAGGTCGCCGTCAGCACCGTGCTGGGCTTTTACCACGTGGGCCTGCGCCAGCTCACGTGGCTGTCCGTCACATCGGTCCCGCAATTTGCGCCGGGCGCCGACAAGCCCCACCAGGTGCTGTCGCTTTTCAGTGATGTCACCGAGCTCAAGCGTGACAGCACCCTGTTCGACCGCGTGCAGGCCCTGGCCAACATCGGTGGCTGGGAATGGGACGTGGGCCGCAGCCGGCTGCACCTGAGCGACGAAACCATCCGCATCCTGGGCAGCGAGGAGCCGCCCACGAGCATGGATGGCGTCCTGGATTGCCTGGAGGCAGCGGATCGCCGTCGCCTGCAGGCTGCCATCGACCAGTCGTTGACGGACGGCACGGGCTTCGACCTGGAAGTCCAGGGCCGCCGCCACGCCGGGACGGCCTTCTGGGCGCGCGTGATCGGCGAGGTCGACGGCAACCAGCCCCTGTCCCAGCGTCTCACCGGCACCCTGCAGGACATCACCCGGCGCAAGCGCGCCGATGAAGCGCTTCGCATCCAGGCGCGCACCGATCCACTGACGGGGTTGCTCAACCGGGATGCGGCGCTGGGCGAAATCGCCGCGTGCCTGGCCGACCCGGCCCGGGCGAGCGTCGCCGTGCTGTACATCGACCTTGACCGCTTCAAGGTGGTCAACGACGTCCTCGGCCACGCCGCGGGCGACGAGTTGCTGATGGCCGCCGCCGCGCGAATCGGCAAGGCGGTCGGCAGCGACGGCGTGATCGCGCGTTTCGGCGGCGACGAGTTCCTTGTCGTGTGCGCGTTCGACGACGATCCGCGTCGGCCGGAGCACATCGCGGACAGGATCCTGGATTCGTTCGTCGACAGTTTCGGTTTCGAGCACGAGGAATTCACCATCACCGCGAGCATCGGCATCGCCCGCGCCCCGGGTGATGGCGACGGGCCGCAGGCGTTGATCCAGAACGCCGACACCGCGATGTACGACAGCAAGCGCCGCATCCGCAATGGCTGGCAGGCGTTCACTCCTGCCCTCGCGCAGACGCAGCAGGAGCGGTTGCGGGTGGAAACGCACCTGCGCCGCGCTGCCGACAACAATGAGTTCCACCTCGTCTACCAGCCGCAGGTCGACCTGCGCCACGGTCGCATCGTCGGCGCGGAAGCCTTGATCCGCTGGCAGAACGACCACCTGGGCGAGATGCGTCCCGACCGGTTCATCGGCCATGCCGAAGTCACCGGGGACATCGTGCGCATCGGCAGCTGGGTGCTGCGCGAGGCGTGCCGGCAGATCTGCGCCTGGCGGGAATCGGGGCTGGGAATCGTCCGTGTCGCGGTCAACGTGTCTTACCGGCAATTCCTCGGCGACGACCTCGCACAGGTCGTGGCGGGCGTGCTGCAGGAGTTCGGTCTTCCGGGCGCGGCGCTGGAACTCGAATTCACCGAACGCGTGCTGATCGAGGATGCGCCCGACACGATCCGCACCTTCGCCGGATTGCGCGAGGTGGGTGTCGTGCTGACCATCGACGATTTTGGCGAGGGCTACAGCGCGCTCAACTACCTGCGCCGCTTGCCGATCCATGGACTGAAGCTCAGCCAGCTGTTCCTGCAAGGGGTCCCCGGCAACAACTCCGACGTCGCCGTGTGCCAGGCCGTCGCCGGGATCGCGCGCAGCCTGGGATTGGGGCTGGTCGCCGAAGGCATCGAAACCACGGCGCAGCGGTCCTTCCTGCTCGACCTCGGCGTGCCGGTCGGACAGGGATTCCTGTTCGCACCGGGCCTGCGTGCCGACGAGTTCGCGCGTCGCCTCGACCTGCCATCGGCGATCGTCGATGGCTGAGATCAATTTCACGATCCGCCCCATCGAGCCACGCGACGACGCGTCGATGGCAGCGGTCATCCGCACCGTGATGCCCGAGTTCGGCGCGGTCGGCTCGGGCTTCGCGATCAACGATCCGGAAGTCGACTGGATGAGCCGCGCCTATTCGCAGCCGCGCTGTGCGTACTTCGTCGTCGAGCACGACGGAATCGTCCTTGGCGGTGGCGGCGTCGCGCCACTTGCCGGCGGTGGCGGGGACACCTGCGAATTGCGCAAGATGTACTTCCTCCCGCAGGCACGCGGCCACGGCGCGGGCGCCGCCATGATGCAGCGATGCCTGCAGGCCGCCCGAGACGCTGGCTTCCGGCAGTGCTACCTCGAAACCCTCAGTGGCATGGACGCTGCGATGAAGCTGTACGAACGCAGCGGCTTTCGCCGGATCGACAAACCGATGGGCGACACCGGCCACGGCAGCTGCAACACGTTCTACCTGCTGTCGCTCTGACGGCTCGAACGCGCCCTGACGAAGATCCTGCCGATGAAACGCTGGTGGCTGTCCGCGATATCCGTCCTGCTCGCGCTGGTCGCTGCGCCGCTGGCTGCGGCCAGCGGCACGACGAGCCTGCTGGTCCCTGCGCGGGTCTGGAATGGCACCGACGCAACCGCGCATCCGGGCTGGGTGGTGCTGGTTCGCGATGGGGTCATCATCGCGGCCGGGCCGTCCGCAGCCATTGCCGTCCCCGCCGATGCGCAACGCATCGACCTGCCCGGCGCCACGCTGGTGCCAGGCCTGATGGACCTGCACTCGCACCTGTTCCTGCATCCCTACAACGAGACGCCGTGGAACGACCAGGTGCTGAAGGAGTCCGAGGCCTATCGCACGCTCGAAGCCGCGCAACATGCGCAAGCGACCTTGCTTGCCGGCTTCACCACGCTGCGCGACCTGGGCACCGAAGGCGCCGGATACGCCGACGTGTCGCTCAAGCGCGCGATCGACGAGGGCCTGGTGCCGGGTCCGAGGCTGTTCGTCGCGACCCGCGCCATCGTGGCCACGTCGAGTTACGGCCCCGGTCCACGCGGATTCCGTCCCGATGCGGAGTTGCCATCCGGCGCGCAGGAAGCCAGCGGAGTCGACGCCGTCATGCAGGCCGTGCGCGAACAGGCCGGCCACGGCGCCGACTGGATCAAGGTCTATGCCGACTACCGCGTCGGTGCCGACGGCAGCACGCAACCGACATTCACCGCAGCCGAGCTCAAGGCCCTGGTCGAGACCGCGCACCTGTCCGGCCGACCGGTGTCCGCGCACGCCGCCAGCGACGCCGGCATGCGCATGGCCATCGATGCCGGCGTGGACAGCATCGAGCATGGCTACGGTGGCAGCGCGGCGACGTTCGCCCTCATGCATCAAAAAGGCGTGGCCTACCTGCCCACGCTGACGGCGGTGGAATCGACCGAAACCTATTTCAACCATTACCTGCCCGGCGCGGCGCCCACGCCGAAGATGCAGGAGGCCGATCACGCCTTCCGCACGGCGCGCGCGCAGGGCGTCCGGATCGGTTGCGGCAGCGATGTCGGCGTCTTCCGCCATGGCGACAACTGGCGCGAACCGGCCGCGATGGTGCACGCAGGCATGACGCCGGTCGATGCCCTGCGCGCCTGCACCAGCGTGGCGGCGACGATCCTCCGGCAGCAGGACCGCATGGGGCGGATCGCGACGGGATTGCGCGCGGACCTGGCGGCCTTTGCGGGAGACCCGACGGTGGACATCGGCGCGCTGCGGCATCCGGTCTTCGTCATGAAGGACGGGACGACCTATCGGATGCCGGGCAACGGGCCGGCACCCGATGCAGTGGCTGCGGACCAGGCGGCCGCGCGGTAAAATTCGCGCTTCCCCACGACATACTGGATGATCGATGCAGTTGGCTTCCGTTCGCGCCGTCGTCACCGGCGGTGTTTCCGGCCTGGGCCTGGCCGTTGCCCGGCACCTGGTCGCACATGGCGGCAGGGTGTCGCTGTTCGACGTCAACGATGACAAGGGCGCCGCGGCGGTCGAGTCACTTGGCGCATCGAACGCCCGCTACTTCCGCACCGACGTCACCGACGAGGGCTCCGTCGCCGGCAACATCGCCGCGGCCAGCGAATTCCTTGGCGGGCTGAATGTCGCGATCAGCTGCGCGGGCATCCTCGGTGCCGGGCGCATGCTCGGCAAGGAAGGCCCGATGCCGCTCAAGCAGTTCGCCGGCACGGTGATGGTCAACCTCGTCGGCAGCTTCAATGTCGCCAAGGCCGCCGCCGCCCGCATGCAGCACAACGAGCCCGGTGATGACGGCGAGCGCGGCGTGATCATCAACACCGCGTCGGTCGCCGCCTACGAGGGGCAGATCGGCCAGGCCGCGTATTCCGCATCCAAGGCCGGCGTGGTCGGCATGACGTTGCCGATGGCGCGCGAACTGGCGCGCTTCGGAATCCGCGTCATGACCATCGCGCCGGGCATCTTCTGGACACCGATGGTGGATGGCATGCCCGAGGCCGTGCAGCAGTCGCTGGCGGCGTCGATCCCGTTCCCATCGCGCCTGGGCAAGCCCGAGGAATTCGCCGACCGGGCGGCGTACATCCTGGGCAATCCCTACCTCAATGGCGAAACCATCCGCCTGGATGGTGCGACGCGCCTGGCGGCGAAGTGAGCGCGCTGCCGTGAACCAGAGCTGGCTGCAGCGGCGCTGGCCGGTCATTCGCGCCAAGGGCCGGCTCAACTTCGTGCTGGTGCGCGGGCTGGTGGTGTGGGGAGGGCTGATGACGCTGGCGGTGTACGCGATGCTGCTGGTGGCCGAACGTCGCCAGGGCCTGCATCTGGAAACCGCATGGCCGCTGGTGCCCCTGTTCTGCCTGCCCGCCGGCGCCTTCTGGGCGCTCATCAGCTGGCACTGGAACGACTATCTCTTCCGCAAACTCGGATTCGACAAAGGCGATCCCAAGCGATGAAAGCGTACGACATCAAGAAAGGCAACGTGGTCGAGCACAACGGCACCGTCTACCAGGTCCGCGACATCGAGCGCAGCTCGCCGCAGGGCCGCGGCGGCAACGTCAAGTTCCGTTTCACGATGTATTCGGTTCCCGGCGGGACCAAGTACGAGCTGAGCCTGGGTGGTGACGACGAGCTCAAGGAGGTCGAGCTGTCGCGGCGCCAGGCGACGTTCTCCTACAAGGATGGCGATGCATTCGTCTTCCTCGACGACGAGGACTACACGCCCTACACGCTCGATGCGGACGTGATTGGCGACGCTGCCGGCTACATCGTCGATGCGTTGTCCAACTGCTACGTCCAGATCATCGACGACATGCCGGTCGCCCTGCAGTTGCCGCAGAGCGTTGCCATGGAAGTCATCGAAACCCCGCCGGAGCTCAAGGGTGGGACGGCGACCAAGCGGCCGAAGCCGGCCCGGCTCTCGACAGGCCTGGAGATCCAGGTGCCCGAGTACATCGGCAACGGCGAGCGCGTCTGGGTGAACACGACCACGGGCGAGTTCGGCGGTCGCGCCGACTGACCGGCGCGGGGCGCTTCAACGGCCCCGTGCGCTGGTTCGCGCCAGCCACTTCTGCGCCATCCGCCGCAGCGACGCATCCGCCCCGGCGTCGGCGGCGAGCGCTGCGATATCGCGCCACGCCAGGTCGTGCGATTCGTCGCTGACGACGAAGTCCTCCGCCTCGCCGGCGCGAACGACGAAGCGCACGTCGTAATGCCAATGGGCGCCCACGCCGCCGTGTTCGGGAATCCAGTGCCGGTCGAGGTCGAAGATCTCCTGCTCCACCGACAGCATGGATAGGCCGGATTCCTCCCGTGCTTCCTTCAACGCGGCCCGGGAAAGATCGGGATCGCCATCGGCATGCCCGCCCAGCTGCAGCCAGCGGTCGAGCTTGCGATGGTGGGTCAGCAGGACGCGCGAGCCATCGCGATCGACCAGCCACGCCGACGCGGTGAAATGGCCCGACAGGCGTTCGCGGACGAAGGGATCCTCGTCCCCACCGAGCAGGGCGATGAACAGATCGAGCGTCGCGGCCTCGCCTGCCCAGCGATCGCGGTAGTCGGCGAAGGCGGCAGCCAGCGATGCCACGGTGTCGGCATTGCATGGGTCCATGTTGCATCGCCGCATCGGTTGTCCAGGCCGCTGATTATCGCTGCCGGCGCCCATCGGCGCTTGTGCGTATCGCGGGCGCCCGGTAAGGTCGGCGCGGGAATCAACCGCGCGGCTGTTTCGCGCTCAATCATTGCCTTTGGGGAGTCCGCAATGCTGTTCCAGCGCGTGAAGCCGCTCGACGAAATCCTCGCCACCGCAGAGAAGCGCAGCCTCAAGCGCCAGCTCGGTCCCGTCCAGCTCACCTTGCTGGGCGTCGGCGCCATCATCGGCACCGGTATCTTCGTGCTGACGGCCGAAGCCGGGCAGAAGGCGGGCCCCGGCATGATGGTGGCGTTCGTCATCGCCGCAGTGGTGTGCGCGCTCGCGGCGCTCGCCTACTCCGAACTGGCGGCCATGATCCCGGTCGCCGGATCGGCCTATACGTACACCTACGGCGTGCTTGGCGAAAGCCTGGCGTGGGTCGTGGGGTGGGCGCTGGTCCTTGAATACGCGATCGCCGCGGGTGCGGTCGCGGTGGGCTGGTCGGGTTACATGAACGGCCTGCTGCGCAGTGCCGGGCTCGAGATACCCGAGATGCTGCGAACCGGTCCCTATGACGGCGGCACGTTCAACCTCCTCGCCTTCCTGATCACCCTGGTCATCACCTTCCTGCTGGTGATCGGCACCTCCAAGAGCGCGAAGGTCAATGCCGTCCTGGTGTCGATCAAGATCGTGGCATTGACGGCCTTCATCTTCATCGCGATGCCGGCGGTCAAGGATCCGAACTTCCATCCGTTCCTGCCGACCGGCTGGGGCAGCCCGCTCGGCGGCATTGGCGTGCTGGGCGCGGCCGCGTCGATCTTCTTCGCGTTCGTCGGCTTCGATGCCGTCTCGACCGCGGCGGAAGAAACCAAAAATCCCAATCGCAACATTCCGATCGGGCTGATCGGTTCGCTGGCGATCTGCACCGTGTACTACCTGCTGGTCGGCTATGCCGCCGTCGGTTCGGTCGGCTCGCAGCCGATGTTCGGCGCCGATGGCCTGGCCATCCATCCCGGCACGCCGGAACTGGCGGAGGCCTGCCGTGGCTCGCAGGCGCTGGTCTGCAGCAAGGAGCCGCTGGCGCACGTGCTGCGCATGCTCGGCTTTGAAGGCATGGGCAACATGATCGGCATCGCGGCCGCGCTGGCGCTGCCGTCGGTCGTGCTGATGATGATCTACGGCCAGACCCGCATCTTCTTCACGATGTCGCGCGACGGCCTGCTGCCGGCGGTGCTGTCGAAGGTGCATCCGCGGTTCCACACCCCACACGTGGTGACGGTGATCACCGGCATTGCCGTGTCGCTGTTCGCGGCGATGTTCCCCGTCGGCATCCTCGCTGACATCTCCAACTCCGGCACCCTGTTCGCCTTCATGATGGTGGCGATCGCGGTGATGATCCTGCGGGTGAAGCAACCCAACCGGCCACGCCCGTTCCGCACGCCCTTCGCCTGGATCGTCTGCCCGCTGGCGGTCGTCGGTTGCCTGCTGCTGTTCCTCAACCTGTCGATGTATACCGTCGGACTGTTCTTCGCCTGGGCGGTGATCGGTTTGGTCGTGTACTACCTGTACGGCTATCGAAAGAGCCACTACGCGCATGGCACCGAGCCGCCGCACGATGGTCCGAAGTTGCCCGCGGAGCCGGCGTTCCACGAGGGCCCGGACCTGGGCCCCTGATCCGCTCATCCGCATCCAGGAAAAACCCGGCCCCGGCCGGGTTTTTCCTGGACCGGGCTGCAACATGAATTCGCTAGACTGGCAGCCATGGAAAGCCAACCCCCGTTCGACCGGCAGCAGCTTCGCCACGTGGCAGCCGAGATCATCGGCAACGTGCGCGAGTTGTCCGCTGCCGGGCTGACACCGGCCACCAGCAGCAATTTTTCCTGCCGGCTCGACGACCGGCATGCCGCCATCACGGTGTCGGGCCGGGACAAGGGCCGGTTGAATGAAGACGACATCATGGTCGTCGACTTCGACGGACAGCCTGTCGGCAGCGAGCACAGGCCATCGGCCGAAACCCTGCTGCACACGCAGTTGTATCGGCGCTTCCCCGAAATCGGCTGCGTGCTGCACACGCATTCGCTGGCCCAGACCGTTGCATCGCGCCTGTTCGCCGGTGCCGGCCACGTCACGCTGGAGGGCTACGAACTGCTGAAGGCGTTCGCCGGCAACACCACCCACGACACGCGCATCGACATCCCGGTGCTGCCCAACACCCAGGACATGCCCACCCTCGCCGCCCAGGTCGACGCACTGCTGGATGGTCCGTGCCGATGGGCTTACCTCATCGACGGCCACGGACTCTACACATGGGGCAGCGACATGGCGCAGGCGCGCCGGCACCTGGATGCGCTGGAATTCCTGCTGAAATGCGAACTGGAACTGAGGAAGCTCAAGTGAGTCGACTGCGCGTCTTCGACGAGGAACACCCTGACATGCCGCTGCTGTCGACGACCGACCATGCAGCGATGGCGCGCGAGTTGTCCGCCATCGGCGTCGGCTTCGAACAGTGGCAGGCAACCCAACCGATCGCGCCGGGCGCGTCGCAGGACCTCGTCCTGGCGGCTTATCGCACGGACATCGATCGCCTGGTCAATGAGCGCGGATTCAAGTCGGTCGATGTCGTCAGCATCAGCCCCGACCATCCCGACCGCGAACAGATGCGGAACAAGTTCCTCGAGGAACATTTCCACAAGGAGGATGAAGTCCGCTTCTTCGTCGCCGGATCGGGATTGTTCACGCTGCACGTCGACGGCAAGGTCTACGAGATCCAGTGCACGCAGGGCGACCTGGTCGCGGTACCGGATTCGACGCACCACTGGTTCGACATGGGACCGGAACCGAGTTTCGTGGCGATCCGCTTCTTCACCGAGCCGCAAGGCTGGATCGGGCATTTCACCGGCACCGACATCGCCCAGCGTTTTCCGCGCTACGACCCCGGCCAGGACGGCTGATGCCAGCCACGATCCTCACCGACATCGAAGGCACAACCAGCAGCATCTGCTTCGTCAAGAACGTTCTGTTTCCGTATGCACGCCGCGAGCTGCCGCGATTCGTGCGCGAACACGCCGGCGATCCGACTGTGCGTCGGTGGCTCGATGCGGTTGCGACGGACAGCGGCGGCATCTGCAACGACGACGTCATCGTGGAGACCCTGCAGGGCTGGATCGACCAGGACCGCAAGCACACCGCGCTGAAGGCGCTGCAGGGACTGATGTGGCGCGACGGTTACGTTCGCGGCGATTTCCGCGGCCATGTCTATCCCGATGCAGCGGCCGGCCTGCGGCAGTGGCGCAATGACGGCCACTCGCTCGCGGTGTTCTCGTCGGGTTCCGTGGGCGCGCAGCAACTGCTGTTCGGCCATAGCGAGGCCGGAGACCTCGCATCGCTGTTTACCGACTTCTTCGATACGCAGGTCGGACACAAGCGGGAACCCGCCAGCTATCGCCGCATCGCCCAGACGCTGGGCCGGCAGCCATCGGACATCCTCTTCCTCTCCGATGTGGTCGAGGAGCTCGATGCCGCCCGCGAGGCCGGCATGCGGACCGTGCTGGTGGACCGGCTCGACGACTACCCGCAACCGCGCGTGGGCGATGCGACGGGCGGCCACCATCGTGTCGAGAGCTTCGCGCAGATCGATCCGGACGCCTGAGGCGACCGGATCCGTCCGACGATCGATGTCCGCTCAGCCGCCGGCCTGTCTCGCGGCAAGCACGGCCGCAACCTGCGCCAACGACAATCCACGGGCGCGCAGCAGCACGCCCAGGTGGTAGAGCAGATCGGCCGATTCCCCCAGCAATGCGTCGTCATCCTGGACGACGGAAGCCAGCGCGGTCTCCACCGCTTCCTCGCCGACCTTCTGCGCGATCGCGCGGACACC
>JBBRHT010000008.1:0-21415 GCA_038222295.1 Lysobacterales bacterium | reverse complement strand
GCCGGCGGACGGAACGCCGGCCGACCTGATTCGACAGCGCCCTGACATCGCACGCGCGCAGGCTGCGGTATTGGCTGCGGCGGGCGAGCTTGGCATGGCGAAAGCCGCCATGTACCCCAACGTTGCCATTGGCGGCTCGCTGGTCCAGTCGACGAGCCTGGCGGAGCGAACGCAAAAAAACACGGGTGGTATCGGTGCGTTCGGGCCGGTGATCGACATCCCGCTCTTCGACTGGGGGATGCGGCGTGCAAATGCCGATGCCAAGGGCGAAGCACTCAAGGCAGCAACCGACGCATATCGGAAAACGGTGTTGGTTGCGGTCGCGGAAGTGGAGTCTTCGCTGGCGGCGCTCGAGCAGCAACGCATGCGCGGGCAGGCAGCCGATCACGCATTGCGCGGCCTCGAGGAGGTCGCGCGTGCGTCCGTCCGCCGCCATCGCCTGGGCCTGGCCAGCGGGCTTGACGTCGCAGCGAGCCAGGTCGATCGCGAAGACGCGGCTTTGGAGGTCGCTGCCGCCCGCGCAAGCCGCACGGTCGACTTCGTCGCCGTGTGCAAGGCATTGGGTGGTACGGCCGGGCTGCCATGGGCTGCCGGCGCGAAGCCGAATCGCTGAGATGGTTGCCCTTGCACGCCAGACATTGCGCTACGAATGGCGCCGCTTTCTGCCCGCGACGGTGGCGATTGCATTTGCCAGCCTGCTGCTGCTGCTCCAGGCGTCGTTGGTGCTGGGTATTTTCGGTAGCGCCAGCGTGTATGTGACCGGGTCCGGTGCGGACCTGTGGATGGGCTATCCGGGTACCCAAAGCGTCGACCAGGGCCGGCCGATCGACCCCGATGTCGCAACATTGCTGGAAATGGATCCGGACGTCGCCCGGATCGAATCGTTCCAGTGGTTTGAAGGTGACTGGCGCGGCCCACCGGGCACGGGCGCCGTGGCGGTGTACGTGTCGGGCATCGACCCCCGGCCGGACGGGATGATGTTCTCGCGCGTCCTGTCCCCGGCATTGCGCACGCAGCTACGCATTCCCGGCGCGGTGGTCGTCGATCGCGCGGAACTGGAGAAACTCGGGGTCGCGGTCGGAAGTCCGGCGTACATCAACGGCGAGCCCGTCCACGTCGTGGGCGTTGGATCGGGATTGCGCGCACTGGGGGGCGTCAACGTCCTCGCATCGCTGGAGACCGCACGCCGCCTCAATGCCGGCTCCGCGCGCCCGGACTGGCCGACATACCTGGTGGCGAGCCTCAGGCACCCGCGCCGGGCGGCCGCCATCGCGGCGCGAATGAACCGCATGCCAGGCGACGGCCGCCACCAAGCCTGGGACTCGGAAGCCTTCGCCCGGCAATCGACGCTGTTCTGGTTGTTCGATACAGGTGCTGGTGCCGGCGTCCTGTTCCTCGCGGGAGTCGTCTTCCTCGTCGGCGCGGCCATCACCAGCCAGACGCTGGTGGCCGCGGTGTTCGGGTCGATCCGCGAATACGCCACGTTGAACGCGCTGGGCGTGGGGATGCGTGCATTGCGCTGGGTGGTCCTCGAGCAATCGTTCTGGGTCGGGGCCGCCGGGCTGCTCGCCGCGACCATCAGTGGCGTCGTCGTGATCGGCATCGCGCGCATGAAGGACATTCCCGTGGCGTTCAACGTGTCCTTGTGGGTGGCCTGCGGACTGGTGGTCATGCTGCTCGCGATCGTTTCGGGCCTGGTTGCGCTGCGCAGCCTGCGCCGCGCCGACCCGGCCGAGCTGCTGCGTTGACCGGCGCGACCACCCTGCCCAAGGCAGCGCTGATGGCGGAAGGGATCAGCAAGTCCTTCACCTCCGGCCGCATGCGGACCACGGTGCTCGAGCGCATCTCCCTGGACATCCACGCCGCCGAACTCACGCTGATCGCCGGCCCGTCGGGCTGTGGAAAGAGCACGCTGCTGTCGATCCTCAGTGGACTGCAACGCCCGGACGGCGGCCGCGTGGTTGCACTGTCCGAAGAGCTTGCCGCACTCAGCCTGGCGGCGCTCGAGCAATTCAGGCTCAAGCACACCGGCTTCGTTTTCCAGGGATTCAACCTGTTCCCCGCCTTGCGGGTCTTTGAACAGGTGGAATTGCCATTGCAGTACATGGGCCTGTCCAGGGCGGAAGTCGGTATCCGGGCGACCGAGGCATTGGACGAGGTTGGCATGGCGACCAAACGCCAACTCCGGCCCGCCGAACTGTCCGGCGGCGAAAAACAGCGCGTCGCGATCGCACGCGCGCTGGCAAAACGACCAGCGCTGTTGTTCGCGGACGAGCCGACCAGCGCGCTGGATGCAGCCAACGGGCAGATGGTGATTGACATGCTTCATGAGATCGCCCATCGCCATGGCACCACGGTGTTGTGCGTCAGCCATGATCCGCGCCTGATCGCGCACGCCGACCGCGTCCTGAGCATGGAGGACGGTCGCATCCTCGATGACGTGCGCGCCAGTCCGCACGCGACCCATCACCCGGCACAATCCTTCTGGAGCACTACGCAATGAGATTCCGCGCACCGGCCCGGCTGTCTTGGCTCCCAGTCCTGCTGCCGGCATTGCTTGCCGGCTGCCAGGACCGTGGCGCGTCGACGCCGGCATCGATGGACGAGCCACCGCCGCAACTGCTGGTGGCACGCGGCCGCGTCGACGTCGAAGGTGGACCTCGCGCCCTGTCCCTGCCAGCTGATGGCGTGGTGTCCGCAGTCAACGTCAAGGAGGGAGACCGCGTCCGGAAAGGACAGGTCCTCGTGACCGAGGACGGGATATCGGCGCGCCTGGACGAAGACCTCGCAAAGGCCCACCTGGCCCAGGCCGATGCACAGGTGCGGCTCTGGTCACCACGGCTGGCAGCGGCGCGCCAGCATGCCGCACGCCTGGCCGAAGCGGCCAGGCAGGATGCCGGGGATCGGCAAAGCGCGGACGATGCGCGCGAGGCTGCCGCCGAAGCCGATGCGCAGCTGGCCGATGCGCGCGCCGGGGTCGACATCGCGCGCGCCGACATGGAACGGGCGCAGTACCAGTTGCGACAACGCACCTTGCGTGCGCCGGCCGATGGCGACGTGCTGGGACTGACGGCATGGACCGGAATGCGCGCCCAGCAAGGGGCGACATTACTGACACTCATGCCTGCGATCGAGCGGATCGTTCGGGCGGAGTTATCGCCGGATGTCGTCGATGACATCGCCCCAGGCACCCGGGCACGGATCCTGAGCGACGATGGGAGGCAAACGGTCCTCGGCACGGGCCGGGTGCGCCGGATCGGCGGCACCTACGGCCGCACGACGTTGCAGGATGATCCGCTGCAACCCATCAATGAGCAGACCGTGGAGTGCATCCTCACATTCGATCGCACGACCACGGTTCGCGTCGGGCAACGCGTGCTGGTCCGTTTTGCACCGGCGAACCCGGCCGCGGTTCCGGGCGAAAGGTTGGTGAAACGGCCGTTGGGCAAGCTGTAACCGGCGCAGGAAGGGACCAGGCCCGCCTGCATTCGACACCAGGGACAGCATGATCCGGCAAGCAGGCTTCCAGTTTGAAGGCGATCGTCGCGGCGTCCTGCTGGTGCACGGGCTGACGGGCACGCCTGCGGAAATGCTGATGCTGGGCAAGCGGATGCATCGGGAAGGCTTCACCGTGCATGGCGTGCAATTGGCAGGGCATTGCGGCAACGAGGACGACCTGCTCGCGACTGGTTGGCGCGACTGGTATTCAAGCGTCGAGGCAGCTGCACGAACCCTGCGCGGGCAGGTCGATCACCTGTTTGTCGCCGGATTGTCGATGGGTGCGCTGCTGGCGCTGCTGCTCGCCGCGGACCGACCGGACCTTGTCGATGGCGTGGGCGTCCTTGGCGCGACGTTCCGCTACGACGGCTGGAACATGCCGCGGATCGCCCGATTGTCGTTCCTGTTGCCACTGATCAAACGGCTGGGGCTGGCGCGCAATCGATCCTTCCAGGAAGAGCCACCGTATGGGTTGCGCGACGAGCGCATTCGAAGCCAGGTCAGCGGCGCGATGCTTGCCGGCGACAGCTCTGCCGCCGGCCTGCCGGGGAATCCCTGGGCCTCCCTCGCCGAGCTGTACCTGCTGTCCGCGCGCGCGCGTCGATGCCTGCCGCGCGTCGCCGCTCCGTGCCTGGTGGCCCACGCAGAGGATGACGACGTCGCCCATGTCCGCAACGCCTACCTCGTGGCGAATCGGGTCAATGCGCCAGTCGAATTGCTGTTGTTGAAGCACAGCTACCACATGATCACGCTCGATCGCGACAGGCGCCTGCTGGCGGACTGCCTCAGCGCGTTCTTCGCGCAGATCGTCAGCGGCGGCCATGCACCGGTCCGCGCAAGCGGATGACGTCGTTCGTCCCTGTCTGGCTGCTGGCGGCCACGCTCGCTACCGTCGGACAACTATCCTTCAAGGCCGTGGCCGCCGATCCACGCGCCGGCGACGGATTGGCCCGCTGGCACTACATGGCACTGCGACCGGCCCTCTGGCTGGGAATTGGATGCTACGTGCTGGAATTCCCCGCATGGACCGCATTCCTGGCCCTGGTACCGCTGGGGCGCGGCGTATTGCTGGGCTCGATCAATATCGTGGCGATCATGCTGGGCGGGCGGCTCCTGTTCGGCGAGCGACTGACGCGGATCCGGTTGGCAGGCATCGGCCTGGTCAGCGTGGGCGTCGTGATCGTGGGGCTCGGGATGTGAACGCCCGCATGCTCAATGTGGGGTTTGGGTTCGTGTTGTTGATGGCATTCGACACGATGGCCCAGGTCAGCTTCAAGCTCGCCGGAATGCACGCGCCCCCCCCGCAAGCGGACCTGCGCTGGGTACTGGGCCTGTTCAGGCATCCGTGGATCTATGGGGCCATCGTCGGTTACGTCGGGGCATTCTTCACTTGGATCACCCTGTTGCGCCGCGCGCCGATCGGGCCTGCCTTCGCGGCCTCGCACCTGGAAGTCGTCAGTGTGATGCTGGTATCGGCCATGGCGTTCGGGGAGCATGTGGGGCCCGTCCAGGCGCTCGGGGCAGTGTTCCTCGTGGGCGGGATTGCCTGCCTTGCAATGGGGAATGTCCATGAGCCGATGCCAGGCGGTGGGTGATGGTCCGCCAACGGCAGGCCTGCTAATCGCATGGGCGATCATGGGCCGCCGCCGATGTCCGCCATGACGTTCGACATGACGCTGCAGGAGGGCTCGCCCGGCATGGAAGGGCCAGCTGCGAGCGCTGCATCGGAAGCGCGGGGGCGCGATCCCTTGTCGCACCGGCGATTGCGGGGCAATCTGGAGCACGAAAGGCATGCGCAAGATTCGCCGGCTAGGGTGCTAGCCAGAACCGGAGCGTCCTGCGCTCGCTGCCGGATGGAGATGCGACATGGATCAATCGATAACAGAACAGGTGTTCGACCTCGTTGCCAAGCATGGCGACATCGATCGCAGCACCTTGACATCCGCTTCCACGCTGAAAGACCTCGGCTTCGACTCGCTGGAGGCAATCGAGACCATCTTTGAGGTGGAAGAACACTTCAATATCAACTTCCCCAACCAGGATCCAAACCTGGACGACGGAACCTTGGCCGGGTTGATCCAGTCGGTGGAGCAGGCCCTCGTGCTCAAGGCGGGCGCGGTACCCGCCGCCTGACAGAACCCCGGGCTGCATACGACCGTGTCGCCACCCCGCAGAATCGCCATCACCGGCATGGGCGCCGTGAGCGCGCTAGGGCTCGGCGCGCCAACCCTGTGGAGCGCCATGCTCGCGGCGCGCAGCGCTATCGCGCCACTGGTTCCACCGCCGGGTGAGTCCGGGCTGCGCATGCGGGTCGCCGCCGCATTCAACGGCTACGATCCCGCTGCGCATTTCCCCGCCGGACAACTGGCATTGCTCGATCGCGTTTCGCAGTTCGCCCTGCTGGCTGCCGCCGAAGCCATCGCCCAGTCGGGTCTTGCCTTCGACGACGCGATGGCGGCGCGCACCGCCGTGGTGGTTGGCACTGGCATCGGCGGGGAAACCTCGCGCGACGAGCAATCCCGCCGCCTGTATCGCGACGACGCCGAGCGGGTGCATCCGATGTCGATCATCCGTGTCATGCCCAGCGCACCGGCCAGCCAGGTCGGCATGCGGTACAAGCTCAAGGGGGCGACATTCTCGGTTTCCAGTGCATGCGCGTCGTCGAACCACGCGATCGCGCAGGCAGCGCTCATGGTGCGCCACGGGCTTGCTGACTTCGCCGTGGCGGGCGGAACGGAAGCGTGCTTCACGCTGCCCGCAATCCGTGCATGGGAGGCCATGCGCGTGGTTGCCGACGACACCTGCCGGCCATTCAGCGCGCAGCGACGCGGACTGGTGCTGGGTGAAGGTGCGGGAATCTTCGTGCTGGAGGAGATGGACCATGCGCGCGCGCGCGGCGCGGACATCCTCGCCGAGTTGGCCGGGTTCGGCCTGGGCGCCGACGCAGCTGACATCGTTGCGCCGTCAGCCGAAGGCGCGGCGGCGGCGATGCGCGAGGCGATCCGCGATGCGGGGCTTCGTCCCGACGACATCCACTACATCAACGCCCACGGAACCGGGACGCCGTTGAATGATTCGACCGAAACCCAGGCCATACGGCAGGTCTTCGGCAGCCATGCCGACGCGCTCGCGGTGACGTCCACGAAAGGCGTGCACGGGCACGCGCTCGGCGCTGCCGGCGCGCTGGAACTGGTCGCGGCAATCAACGCGCTGCGCGAACAGGTCGTCCCCCCGACCGCCAACTTCATCGATCCGGACCCGGCCTGCGACCTCGACTACGTGCCCAACACCGCGCGTGCAATGCCGGTGCGCGCGGTGTTGAGCAATTCGTTCGCGTTCGGGGGGCTGAACGCGGTCCTCGCGGTCAGGGCCTGTTGAGCGCGCGAGGCTCAGGGCAATCGCTTGGCCCGCGTCAACAACTGGTCCAGCAGTCCCAGCGCAAGGTCGATTTCCTCGCTGGTGATATGCAGTGACGGCGCCAGGGTGATCACGTTCTTGTAATAGCCGCCGACGTCGAGCACCAGCCCTATCGGCTTGCCGCCATGGCGCAGGTCGCCGGCCAGGCCCATGTCGACGATGCGATCGAGCAGGGTGCGATTGGGCGTGAATCCATCCGCTTCGCAGATCTCCGCGCGCAACGCCAGCCCAAGGCCGTCGACATCGCCGATTTCCGGATGCCGTGACTGCAGGTCCTTCAATCCGGCGAGGAAATGCGCCCCCTTGGCCATCACCATGCTTTCGTAATCGGTCTCGGCGAGCATCCGCATCGTCTCCAGCCCGACCGCAGTCCCCAGCGGGTTGGACGCGAAGGTCGAATGCGTGGAGCCCGGAGGAAAGACTGTCGGGTTGATCAGCTCCTCGCGGGCCCAGATGCCCGCAAGTGGATTCAGGCCGTTGGTCAGCGCCTTGCCGAAGACCAGCACATCGGGCGTCACGCCGAAATGTTCGATGGCCCACAACTTTCCGGTGCGGAAGAATCCCATCTGGATTTCGTCCACGACCAGCAGGATGCCGTACTGGTCGAGGACGCGCTTGAGCCCGGTGAAGAAATTCGGGGGTGGAATCACATAACCACCCGTGCCCTGGATCGGCTCGACGTAGAACGCCGCGTACTCGCACTGTCCGGCCTTGGGATCCCAGACGCCGTTGTATTCGGTCTCGAACAGGCGCGCGAACCTTGCAATGCACTGCTCACCGTATTCCTCCTTCGACAGTCCCTTGGGACCGCGGAAGTGGTAGGGGAATTCAATGAACTGTGCCCGGTCGAAATGACCGTAACGCCGACGGTAACGATACGAGGAGGTAATCGCCGAAGCACCGAGCGTGCGGCCGTGGTAACCGCCCTCGAAGGCGAACACGAGGCTCTTGCCACCCGAAGCGTTGCGCACGATCTTCAGCGAATCCTCCACCGACTGCGACCCGCCCACGTTGAAATGCACGCGGCCCTTCCGGCCCCACTTGCGTTCCGCGTCCTGCGCGACGGCCTTTGCCAACTCGATCTTGGTGGGATGCAGGTACTGGCTGGCGACTTGCGGCAGCGTATCGACCTGCTGTTTCAGCACCGCGTTCAGCCGTGGATTGGCATAGCCGAAATTGACCGCCGAGTACCACATCTGCAGGTCGAGGAACGGCACGCCCGCGGAGTCGTGGAGATAGCTGCCCTCGCAACGCGCGAAGATCTTCGGCGGCTCGCTGTAGTGCACCGTGTCGCCGAAGGAGCAGTAGCGCGCCTCGTCGGCGAGCAATTGCGCATCGTCGGTGCCGGCTGCAACGCCGAACGGGGGTTCGAGCATCACGATGTTGTTCATGCGTATTCGGTCCGATGGTCGGGGGAAGGATTGGGGAGTACGTCGTAATCGAACATGCCCTCGACGAGCTGGGGCAACATCGCCACCACCTCGTTGAAGCCATCGAACGGCCGGTGCGCGATGCCGGCAGCCTGGCAATGCGCGAGCAGGCGCCGCTTGGCGAAGACGAAGTCGGCTCGTCCAGCGACGCAAACGTCCGACTGCCCGTCACCGATGAGCAGTGTCCTGTTGCCGATCGCGGCGGCGTGCCCGGCACACGCACACTTGCAGGTGCCGCTCCGCCCGACGCACGCATCGGCGGCGTGCGGGGACTGCATTCTCCAGCGACGCAGCCCCGTGGGTTCAAGCCGATTGGCGATTACCGTCAGCCCGTGCAGGCCGTTGTTGGCGAGGATGCGATGGATGACCCGGTCCAGGCCGTCACTGACGATCGCCAGCCCCAGTCCCAGCCGGCGGGCGTGGTCGACGAATTGCGGGAATGCCGGGTCGATCGGGATCTGGTCGATGACGGCGTCGACGTCACCTTCGCTGGCGTCGATCAGTTCAACCTGACGGGACATGCAGTCACGCGAGCCGATGGTGCCCGCGCGCCATTGGCGTTCCAGGTCCTTCCACTCCGGCCTGGCGCATTGTTCGAGCAGCACATCGGTGGCGTCGGGAATGGAGATGGTGCCATCGAAGTCACAGAGGATTTTCCAGGGACGCACGTGATCGCTACTCCGGAGTCGATGCGGGAAGCCTAGGGGCGATGTCTTTCAACGTCCTTTCCCGGCGCTCAGCCATTCCGGCCGCCCTGGCCCGGCCAATGCGGCCAGCCCGGGCTTCATGCGGCGGGCGGGAACACGCCACGCGGGCGCCGAGAGGCATGACTCTCCATGCACTCAACCCGGGACGGCCCATCGTCGGCAACCGACGGCGTCATGGCGGCTCCGGACTCCATGACGGCAGCCGGGATGCCCGGGCGAAACCGGGAGCGCGTCAGCAGCGCGACAGGATGGGTGGCTTCCTGCGGGGCAGCGGCGCAATCGCTCCAGGCGAAGGAGTCGAAGACGTTGATGCGGTGATCCGTGCCGAGCTTGGCCAGGACGGTCGCGTATTCCGGCCACGTCGACGCGATTTCGAGCTCGAGTGCAAGCAGGGAGGGACGCGTCAGGCGGAGTGGGCTGTCACGCCCTGCCCCACGCAGTTCGAAGCTCGCGGCATGCAGCACCCCCGTTGCCGACACGGCCACGACATGAACGCGGCGCGCGGCCGCGATCGCCCACGACCGGCGCGCCACGAATCGCCATCTCCATTGGCTTCGCGGCCCGTGCTGGGGCCACGCGGGCTCCATGAATCGTTCCACCACGTCGACGAAGCGCAGCAATCGTGACCGTCCGAAGTGGGTCTGGCTGACATGGCTGAGAGCCGCCGCGCGTTTTTTCGCCAGCTCGCCGGACGACAGCGTGACGTGTCGCCAGGCCTGGATTGGCGCCCTGCCTCGCCCGTGCAGCCAATACGTCAGCACGCGAGCCCGACTTGTTTCCGCCCGCATTGCAGCCTCCATCAGGATGGAGAGTGCGCTGTGGTCGGGATGCGAATCGCGGATGTCAGGCATGGCAACCAGCGTGGGACGGTGCAGTGCGATGAGCTCCCTGAGCTGCGCCACGCTCGCCTCACCCTCGCGCACCAGGCGTGTCGTCAGGCCTTGGTCAGCCCACTGCAGGAAGCTCACGTGATCTTCCGCGATGCCCAATATCCCCAGTGCGGCGCGCGCCTCGCCTGTGCGCAGTGCACCCCAGCGCGCGATCGCAGCCGAATCCAGTCGCCAACGGCGTTCCGACCATCGCTGCGGCCACGGGTTGGCGTCGCCGCGGGTTGCGATGACGACGCGCACGTCCGCACCCGCCGCCACCGCACGCTGGATCAGGCCACCGCAAGCAAGGCTTTCGTCATCGGGGTGCGGCGCGACAACCAGCAGCCTGTCGCCGGCATGGCAGGTCAGCTCCACGCGTCAGTGCCCGCGCCAGGACATCAGTGATTCCGCCGGTTGCCAGACCAGCGTGTAGCGTCCGGGCCCGGCCACGGTCAAGACATGCAGTCCGGCGGCCATCAGTCGCGGGCCGACGTACGCGCTGCCATCCAGGAGCGCGCCGGATGGATCCTGGCCGGGCGTGGCATCCAGCGCATACACGCCAGGGAGCAGCACCTGCATCGTCTGGATGGCGTTACGTTGCAACCAGCCGAAATCATGGCCGGCAACCAACAGGCCATCCCGCGCGGGCAGGTAGTTCGCGGCCACGAACCGCGCATCCTTCGGCGGGAGGCGCCTGGCCCACACGAGGTGCGTGTCGGTTGCAAGCAATCGCTGCGCGATATCGTCCTTGATCAAGCCCCTTCTGATCCGCGCGAGCGTGATGTCTTCCAGCGCGAAATAGAAGGGGCGCATGCGGAAGATCGACGCACCCTTGTCGTCCATCACCGGATCGCGATCCGTGGTGGTGGCCAGGATATCGGCCAGCGATGCATGCTGTTGCGCGAGGCGGTTCTCCCAGGGCGGATGGTCGAAACCCATCCAGGCCAGCCCTGCAATCGCCAGGCACATCGGCAGCCATGCCGCTGCCCGGTGGCGGCGGTCCGCCCACCATGCCGCCGCGCCGAGGGCCAGCAGTGGCACCGAGGGCAGGAGGTCCTGGCGCGACAGCAATGGCCAGATGCCGAACAGGAGCAGCGTGTAAGCCGCGGCAGAACCTGCGACCAGGCATCGCCGCGCGGCCAGCGCCTTGTCGGTTGACTCTCCAACGACCTTGCGCACGACCAACGCCAGCAGCCCGATCGCCAGCAGCATCAACGGCATGCGCCAGTGGATTCCATGCGTGCGCCCCAGGTCGGGCAGGATGTTGTGCTCGATGACGCCGTAGCGCATTGCGGTCAAGCCGCCCTTTAGAGCCACCCAGCCGACGACCAATGCAGGAACGATCGCGGCCCCTGCCAACCCTGCTCCGAGACTGCGGAAGCTGTCGGCCAACGCGGGGCGCTGGGCCCTGGGTAATGCGAGGACCACGCATGACCAGGTCAATCCAAGCCCTGACAGCAGCAACAGTGTCTTCATCGACACGGCAAACGTCGTTCCGACAAGGACACCGAACCAGAATGCACGCCGCAACGTCCAGCGACCGTAGACTGCGCAGGCCACCGCGCCGATCCATGCAACCGCCCACATCGCATCCGTCCGGAACGTGCCGACTTCCATCATGTAGGGCGGAAATGCGCAGAGCAGCAGGACGGCCCATGAACCGACTTTCTGGTTCCACAGCCGGCCTGCGATCACCATCGTCAATCCGATCGCGGCAACCGCGAGCGGGATGATGGCAAGGCGCAGCCAGGCCATCACATCCGGGGTTTCACCGAGCAAGGCCATTAATGGGGCGTAGAGCAAATGGAAAAGAGGGGCGTGGTTGTCGAACACGTCCCGGTAAGGCACCAGCCCTTGACTCCATGCCCACGCAACATGCGCGTGTTGCGGCTCATCGGAATTCAGCGGAATGGTCCACAGCAGGGCCAGGCGCAGGCATGCGTAGGCAACGAGCGTCCCAATTCCCCTCCACGCCCAGTGGACCCGGGCGACGCTTGCCGGTAATTGCCTGCTCCGCGACCCTGGTGCGCCGTAAAGAATTGCCTGCCGCAACCGTGCATTGGCTGGTTCGCGGACCTGCGTTGGAAATGCCGCACTGTCCGGACTGCAACGGCTCGTCATTCACGCAGTGTCGACGCCACAGCTTTCAAAAGGCTTTCGGCGATCGGTCGGCCGCTGCGACGGCGCCAACCGCGCCCGCGGAAAGGCGCAAAATGTTTGCTGGCGCGACAGGCCATGCGGCCCGCGGTGATCAATCCAGCACGGCGCACAGAGTAGAGTGGTGGGGCCACGGAGCTCGGCTCCTGGATCACGCCGCACGCCCCATGAAAACAGGCGTTGCGGTTCGCAGGCCTCCAGCGAAGGACGTGTCGAATGGGGAGGCGTTCGATGGCAGGTGGCCGACCGGGCGCAGCATGCTGTCGCCGATGACAACCCTCTGATGGCTTGACAAGGAGCATTGAATGAACACCAAAGCCTACGGCGCCCATTCCGGCGACAAACCGCTCGAGCCCATCGACATCCAGCGGCGCGAGCCGGGCGCCAACGACGTGCAGATCGACATCGCTTATTGCGGCGTCTGCCATTCCGACCTCCACACCGTCCGCTCCGAATGGGGCGGGACGAAGTTCCCCTGCGTTCCGGGCCATGAAATCGTCGGTCATGTGACGGCCGTCGGTTCCGGTGTCACCGGCTTCGTGGTTGGCGACACGGTTGGCGTTGGCTGTCTCGTTGACAGTTGCCAGCATTGCAACGCCTGCGACGACGGATTGGAGCAGTACTGCGAGAACGGCTTCGTCGGCACCTACAACGGCCCGACCGCGGATGCGCCGGGACACACGCTGGGCGGCTACTCGCAGCGCATCGTGGTCGACGACAAGTTCGTGCTGAAAATCCGCCATCCCGAGGCGCAGCTTGCCGCGGTGGCGCCGCTGCTGTGCGCGGGAATCACGACCTACTCGCCGCTGCGGCATTGGAATGCGGGGCCGGGCAAGAAGGTCGGCATCGTGGGCATCGGTGGCCTCGGACACATGGGGGTGAAGCTCGCGCACGCCATGGGCGCGCACACCGTTGCGTTCACCACCAGCGAGGGCAAGCGCCAGGATGCGATGGACCTGGGCGCGGACGAGGTCGTCATCTCCAGGAATCCCGAGGAGATGCAGAAGCATGCAGGCAGCTTCGACTTCATCCTCAACACCGTCGCGGCGAGCCATGACCTCGATGCGTTCACGAAGCTGCTGAAGCGCGACGGGACGATGTGCCTGGTCGGCGTACCCGAGCATCCGCACCCGAGTCCGAACATCGGCCAGCTGATCTTCGGTCGCAGGTCGATTGCCGGCTCGCTGATCGGCGGGCTCGCGGAAACCCAGGAAATGCTCGATTTCTGCGCCGAGCGCGGCATCGTGTCGGATATCGAGATGATCCCGATCCAGCAGATCGACGCGGCCTACGACCGCATGCAGAAGAGCGACGTCAAGTATCGCTTCGTCATCGACAACGCCTCGCTCACTGCCTGAAGGCGGGCTGGCAGGGGCGCATTCGAGTGTCCCGGAAAAAAACAAACCCCTGGTTTCCCAGGGGTTCTCTGGACGGATTTTTCTCCTGGCCGAACGCGGCGCCAGGAGCAGGCCACCTGGGCACCTTCACGCCGCCGCATCCCCATTGGGAATGACTGCCGCTTCAGCTCCCGGCCACGCCATTGCAGGCCGGATGCAGCCGGACGGACGCGGACGGCGGGCAACAAAAAACCCCGCAAAAAGCGGGGTTCTGGTGAAGCCGTCGGACTCTGCTGGATCGAGCTGGACGTTGAGATGGTGCCCGGGAGAGGACTCGAACCTCCACGAAGTTGCCCCCGCTAGCACCTGAAGCTAGTGCGTCTACCAATTCCGCCACCCGGGCAGGGTGCAGGGCGCGTATGTTGCGGGCCGGCGGCATCCTTGTCAACGCGCCAGCAGCCATCGCCTGTTCCGGACGAATTCGACTGGTCGCGCCTGCTGGCCGGCGAACGCCAGCCAGTAGAATCGCGGGGTATTCGATACCCACGGTTCCCCCTGCAATGAACGATCCGGTACGCCCCGTTTTCCACGGCTTCGAACAGATCCCGCTGCGCGAATACGCCGAGCGCGCGTACCTGGACTACTCGATGTACGTGGTGCTCGATCGCGCGCTGCCCTTCCTCGGCGATGGGCTGAAGCCGGTGCAGCGCCGGATCATCTATGCGATGAGCGAGCTGGGCCTGAATGCCGGCGCCAAGCCGAAGAAGTCGGCGCGTACCGTCGGCGATGTCATCGGCAAGTTCCATCCGCACGGCGACTCGGCGTGCTACGAGGCGCTGGTGCTGATGGCACAGCCGTTTTCCTATCGCTATCCATTGATCGTGGGACAGGGGAATTTCGGTTCCTCGGACGATCCCAAGTCGTTCGCGGCCATGCGCTACACCGAGTCCAGGCTGACCCCCATCGCGGAGGTGCTGCTTGGCGAGCTGGCGCAAGGCACGGTCGACTGGGACGCCAACTTCGACGGCACGCTGGAGGAGCCCAAGTGGATGCCGGCGCGACTGCCGCACCTGCTGCTCAACGGCACCACCGGCATCGCGGTGGGAATGGCCACCGACGTCCCGCCACACAACCTCAACGAGATCGTGAGCGCCTGCGTGCGCCTGCTCGAGGACCCCGAGGCAACGGTGCGCGACCTGTGCGAGCACGTGCGCGGACCGGATTACCCGACGCAGGCGGAGATCATCACGCCCGCCAGCGACCTGCTTGCCATGTACGAGTCCGGCCAGGGCAGCGTGCGGGCGCGCGCGACCTTCGCGCGCGAACAAGCCAACATCGTCCTCACCGCGTTGCCCTGCCAGGTGTCGCCATCCAAGGTGATCGAGCAGATCGCCGCGCAGATGCGCGCCAAGAAACTCCCGTGGCTCGAGGACCTGCGCGACGAATCCGACCACGAGAATCCAACGCGCATCGTGATGATCCCGCGCTCCAGCCGCATCGATGCGGACCAGCTCATGGGCCACCTGTTCGCGACCACCGACCTGGAAAAGAGTTACCGGGTCAACATGAATGTCATCGGCGTCGATGGACGCCCCCAGGTCAAGAACCTGCGCATGCTGCTGGGCGAATGGCTGGCGTTCCGCTTCGACACCGTGACCCGGCGGCTGCAGCATCGCCTGGAGCGCGTCGAACGCCGCCTGCACATGCTGGAAGGCCTGCTGATCGCCTTCCTCAACCTGGATGAAGTGATCCGCATCATCCGCCACGAAGACGAGCCAAAGGCAGCGTTGATCGCACGCTTCGCGCTCAGCGACGACCAGGCCGACTACATCCTCGACACGAAGTTGAGACAGCTGGGCCGGCTGGAGGAAATGAAGCTGCGTGGCGAACAGGATGAGCTGGACAGCGAACGCGACCGGTTGATGACCACGCTTGGAAGCAAGT
Organism: Lysobacterales bacterium; assembly: GCA_038222295.1. GTDB lineage: Bacteria > Pseudomonadota > Gammaproteobacteria > Xanthomonadales > Xanthomonadaceae > Cognatiluteimonas. The sequence continues at coordinate 6,056 of JBBRHT010000008.1, read as the reverse complement.
CGCGGCTGAAGAAGCTGATCAAGGATGAACTGCTGGCCGATGCCAAGCGCTTCGGCGATGCCCGGCGCTCGCCATTGGTGACGCGCGGCGCAGCGCAGGCACTGGATGAGACCGAGCTGGTCGCCAATGAGCCGGTGACGATCGTGCTCAGCGAAAAAGGCTGGATCCGCGCCGCCAAGGGACACGACGTCGATGCAACGTCGCTGGCGTACCGCGAGGGCGACAGCCTGTTGGCAACGGTGAAGGGACGCAGCAACCAGCTGGTCGCCTTCCTGGATTCCACCGGGCGCAGCTACTCCACGACGGCGCATACGCTTCCCGGCGCACGCGGCAATGGCGAACCATTGACGGGACGATTTTCGCCGCCAGCGGGCGCATCGTTCCAGGCGCTTGCGACCGGCGATCTGGCGACGCGGCTGGTCCTCGCCAGTTCGCATGGCTACGGCTTCGTTACCGCGCTCGAAAACCTCACCGGTCGCAACAAGGCCGGCAAGGCGATCCTGTCGCTGGCTCCGGGAGCAAAGGTCCTGCAGCCGGCCGTCGCCACTGCCGCCGGCAACGAGCGTGTCGTCGCGGTGACCACCGCGGGCCACCTGCTGGCGTTCCCGGTCAGCGAGCTGCCCCAGCTCGACCGTGGAAAGGGCAACAAGATCATCGACATCCCGAAGGCCAAGCTGGGCACCGAGCGCGTGATCGCGGTTGCCGTCGTTGCACCGGGCGCAACGCTGTCGGTCAGGTCCGGCAATCGCACGATGACGCTGTCGTTCAAAGACCTGGACGCCTACATTGGCCATCGCGCCGGGCGTGGCGGGTTGCTGCCGCGTGGGTGGCAGAAGGTCGACGGGCTGTCGGTGGAATAGCCATGGATCCGTCCTTCTGGCAGCAACGGTGGCACGAAGGCCAGATCGGCTTTCACCAGCAACGCGTCACGCCGCTTCTCGAGCAGTACTGGGATGCGACGGGCGTCGAATCAGGCGCACGCGTCTTCGTGCCGCTTGCCGGGAAGTCGCTCGACCTGCTCTGGCTGGCCGCGCGCGGGCATCGCGTCCTGGCCGCGGAATTGTCGCCCCTTGCGGTTGATCAGTTCTTTGCCGAGAACGGCCTGACGCCAACCCTGCGGGAATCTCACCACGGCGTGCACCACCTCGCCGGGGAGATCGAGGTCATCTGCGGCGACGTCTTCGCGCTCGACGCGGCGGCACTTGCCGGGTGCGCAGGCGTCTACGACCGTGCGGCGCTGATCGCGTTGCCCCCGGACATGCGCCGACGTTACGTCACGCAGGTGTATGGACGCCTGCCTGCCGGTTGCCGCGGATTGCTGGTCACCCTGGACTACCCGCAACAGCAGAAGGCCGGGCCGCCGTTTTCCGTTGGCGCCGACGAGGTTCGTGCGCTGTTCGAGCCCGCATGGAACGTCGAGGTGCTCGAGCGGAGCGACATCCTCGCCTCACAGCCAGGCTTCGCCGCCGAGGGCGTGACCGAGCTGCACACGGCCGCGTACCGCCTGCAACGCGACTGATCTCGGCTATCCTCGCGGGACGACGTCGAGCGGGGGATGCATGGCCACCTGGTTGAAGCGCATCGCCGTGGCGCTGCTGGTCCTGCTGCTGTTTGCCATCCTCGGCGCATGGCTGCTGCTGCGCGGCAGCCTGCCGACGCTGGACGGTGCGCTCACCCTGCCCGGCCTCTCCGCACCGGTCACGATCCAGCGCGACCGCTTGGGCGTTGTCACGGTGGATGCCGCCAACGAACTCGACGCGATGCGCGCGCTGGGTTACGTGCATGCGCAGGAACGCTTCTTCGAAATGGACCTGATGCGGCGCACCGCGGCGGGGGAACTTGCGGAACTCTTCGGGCCGATTGCCGTGAAGACCGACAAACAGCATCGCGTGCATCGCCTGCGTGCGCGCGCCGTCGATGGCCTCGCTGCGTTTGCAGGCCCAAAGCGTGCCGTGCTGCAGGCCTACGTGGACGGGGTCAACGCTGGGCTTGCCGACCTCAAGGTACGGCCATGGCCGTACCTGCTGCTGCGCACCAAGCCCACCCCATGGCAGCCGGCCGATACGCCGCTGGTGGGCTATGCGATGTATTTCGACCTGCAGGATGCAGGCAACCAGCGTGAACTGGCGATGTCGCGGATCCGGCAGGTCGTGCCGCCTGTCCTGTATGCGCTGCTGTCGCGCGATGGCACCCGCTGGGATGCGCCATTGATGGGACAGGCGCGCGGTGACGCCGTGCTGCCCGACGCGGTGACGCTGGACCTGCGCACGTCGCCCATTCCGCGGCAACCGCGCCCGCTGGCGGACTTGCCCTCCGCATTGCAGGACATCGGCAGCAACAGTTTCGCCGTCTCCGGCGCCCTGACGAAGGACGGGCGCGCGATCGTCGCCGACGACATGCACCTGGGCCTGCGCGTGCCCAACATCTGGTTCCGGGCGCGGCTGCGCTATCGCGACGCGCAGGCCCCGGCAGGCAAGGTCGACGTGTCCGGCTTCACGCTTCCCGGCTTGCCGATGGTGGTCGTCGGCAGCAATGGCCACGTCGCCTGGGGATTCACCAACAGCTACATCGACACCGCGGATTGGGCAGCAGTCCCCCAGTGTCGCGGGCCCACCCGCCCGCGCGTTGCGCCGGACACCTGCCATCCCACCGTCCACGAGCGCATCGCCGTTGCCGGTGCGCCTGACGTGGATCTTGCCATCGATCAATGGACTGCAAACGTGCCTGCGCCGGTATTGCAGGCCGATGCTGGCGGCGGCCTCGTCGGTTACTGGGCGGCGCAGGCCAGGGGCGCGGTCAACCTGGACCTCGACGAAATGGCGCGCGCCGATAACGTCGACAAGGCCATCGCACTCTCGGCGCCGGCGCGCATCCCGACGCAGAACATGGTGATCGTCGACCAGTCGGGAAAGGCCGCCTGGACGCTTGTCGGCGGCGTCCCCGACCGCCGGCCCGACTGCCGCGGCGACATCGCCTCCGCGCAGCGCTGCATCGGCTGGCAACTGCGCGACAAGCCCGATGTGGCCAGACAGATCGATGGTTCACGACTGTGGACCGCCAACAACCGGATCCTGGATGGCGAGGCACTCGCGCAGGTCGGCAATGGCGGATATGCGCTCGGCGCGCGCGCAAGGCAGATCCGCGACGATCTGCTGGCGGGAAACACCTTCACCGAGCGCGACCTGCTGGCCATCCAGCTCGACAACCGCGCCGTGTTCCTGCAGCGCTGGTGGCAGTTGCTGCAGTCCACCGCGGCCAGCGCGCGATCGCCGGCGCTCGCCGCGCTGGCCAAAGCGGCCGGCAACTGGGGCGGACATGCCAGCACGGATTCGGTCAGTTACCGCATCGTGCGTGCGTGGCGACTGGCGGTCCATGCACGCCTGCTGGATGGCCTGACGGCGCCCGCGCAGGTCGCGCTCGGCGAGCGCTTCCTGATGCCCGACCTGCCCCAGTTCGAAGGCGTGGCCTGGCCACTGGTGACGCAGCGGCCGCGGAACCTGCTGCCGCGGCGTTTCGCCAGCTGGGATGCCTTGTTCGAGGATGCCGCCCGGGCGGTCCGCGATGACCTGGGCGCGCAGCCCTTGTCCGGGCGCACCTGGGGCGAACGCAACACCGCGCGCATCTGCCACCCGTTGTCGATGGCGCTGCCCACCTTCGCACGGCGACTGCTGTGCATGCCGTTCGATCCGCTGCCTGGCGACAGCAACATGCCGCGCGTCGCCGGCCCGGATTTCGGCGCGTCCGAGCGCATGGTCGTCTCGCCGGGACACGAAGCCGACGGATTCATCCACATGCCCGGCGGGCAAAGCGGGAATCCGCTGTCGCCCTACTGGGGTGCCGGACACGAGGATTGGGTCCATGGTCGCGCGACGCCATTCCTGCCGGGCAAGGCGGAGCACACGCTGCGCTTCGTACCCAACAGCGCGTCTCCTGCATCAAAGGGGCCAGAGTGACGTTTCCCCCGACAAGTCACGCACATCGAAGTTCTACCGAGCGGAATTCACCCTGACCCCTTTGATGCGCGCAAGCGCTCCTACGACAGCAATCGCTCGATGAGCGCGCGGTACAGGTCCGGCAAGGCTTCCAGGTCAGCGACGCTGACGTGCTCGTCCACCTTGTGGATGCTGGCATTCACCGGTCCGACCTCGATGCATTGCGCGCCCAGCGGTGCGATGAATCGCGCATCCGAGGTGCCACCGCCGGTGCTTTCCTCCGGTGGGCTGCCGGCGAAGCGCGTCAGGACTTCACGCGCCGCAACACGCAAGGGGCCCTCTGGCGTGTGGAAGGGCTCGCCGCCGCGATGCCACGCGATGCGGTAGTCCAGGCCGTGCCCGCGCAGGACGGCTTCGCATTCCTGCTCCAGTTGTTCCGCGCGCCACGTCGGGTTGTAGCGCAGGTTGAACAGCACCTGCAGTTCGCCGGGGATGACGTTGTTGGCACCCGTGCCCGCATGCACGTTGCTGACCTGGAAGCTGGTCGGGGGGAAGGATGCGTAGCCATCGTCCCACTGCCGTGCAGCGAGTTCAGCCAGCGCAGGCAAGGCCTGGTGGATGGGATTGCGCGCCTTGTCCGGATACGCAACGTGGCCCTGCACGCCCTGCACCGTCAGCGTCGCCGACAACGTGCCGCGTCGCCCGACGCGCAGCAGGTCGCCAAGCGCCTGCTTCGACGACGGCTCCCCCGTGATGCACCAGTCGATCTGTTGCCCGCGAGTGCGGAACACATCCGCGACCTTGCGGACGCCATCGGTCGCGTCGCCCTCCTCGTCGGACGTCAGCAACAACGCGACGGTGCCGTCGTGTGCGGGGTGCGCCGCAACGAATTGTTCGAGCGCGACAACGAAGGCGGCCACGCTGCCCTTCATGTCCGCAGCCCCGCGTCCATACAGCTTGCCGTCGCGTACTTCCGGGATGAAAGGATCGCTGCTCCAGGATCCTGAGGGACCGGGTGGCACGACGTCGGTATGTCCGAGCAGCACCAGCACCGGTCCGCCGGAACCATGCATCGCCCACAGGTTGTCGACGGCGCCGAAACGCATCGATTCGATCGCTAAGCCGGCGCGTTGAAGGCGCTCGGCGACCAGCGCCTGGCAGCCCGCATCATCCGGTGTGATCGAGGCGCGCGCGATCAGCTGCGTGGCCAGGTCGAGCACCTCGCTCACTTGCGGTCCCCGAAGCGCTGCTTGAACAGGGTGTCGCTGAATCCCTGGGTCACGTCTCCATCGGCCGAGACGACGACGGGACGGCGGATCAACTGCGGGTACTCGCGCACCAGCAGGTTCCACTCCGCGTCCGATCCGGGCGCCTTGCGGTGTGGCGAGAGGTTGCGCCACGTCGTTGAGGACTTGTTGATCATCAGGTCCCAGCCACCGACGCGCTCCTTCCAGTCCAGCAGCGTTGCCGTCGACTGCGGCTGGTCGCGATAATCGATGAAGAGAGGGGGGATGTCGAAGCGATCGAGCCAGTTGCGGGCCTTCTTGCAGCTGTCGCAATTGGCCAGTCCGTAGACGTACACGGTTGTCATGGATGGTTTCATGCCTGGTTGCTGGGGTGGTCGACGCGCTGGATCAGCGTTTCGGCCACGGTGCGCGCGAACCGATTGAATGGGAATGTCGAGATGGGAATGGGAGAGTCCTTGTGCGCGTCAGTGCGCGAGGCCGCGCAGCAGGTCGTTGATCGAAGTCTTGCCGCGTGTTTTCGCGTCGACCTTCTTCACTATCACGGCACAGTACAGGGAATGGCTGCCGTCGCTTGCCGGTAATTGACCCGACACGACAACGCTGAACGGTGGAATGCGGCCATAACTGACCTCGCCGGTGCTGCGATCGTAGATGCGGGTCGATTGCCCGAGGAAGACACCCATGCCGATGACGCTGTGATGCCCCACCACCACTCCTTCGACCACCTCAGAGCGCGCGCCGATGAAGCCATGGTCCTCGATGATGGTTGGCGTCGCCTGCAGCGGCTCCAGGACGCCGCCGATGCCGGCGCCGCCCGACAGGTGGCAATGCCTGCCGATCTGGGCGCAGCTGCCCACGGTGGCCCAGGTGTCCACCA
>JBBRHT010000007.1:0-21444 GCA_038222295.1 Lysobacterales bacterium | reverse complement strand
GCTGTGGCACCTGCTGGTCGACCTGCCGTTGGCGGTATTGCTGCTCACGCCCCTGACGGCGGGTTGGCGGCTGGGCGGCGAACGCCTGGACCACCGCGTGATCCGGCTCTGGTCGGCGGGCCTGGTGCGCGTGTGCGGTTTCCGGCTGCGGCGCATCGGTACGCCATTGCCGGGCGCGACGCTGTTCGTCGCCAACCATGTCACCTGGGCCGATATCGTCGTGCTCAACAGCCAGCGGATGATGGGCTTCGTGGCCAAGCGTGAGATCGCTTCATGGCCGGTCGTGGGCTGGATGGCCGCGCGCGCCGAAACCATCTTCCACCAGCGTGGCAATACCGAATCGCTGGGCGGCGTGCTGCACGAGATGCTGGCGCGCTTGCGCGCCGGCCGCTCGGTCGCGGTGTTCCCGGAAGGCCGCACCGGCAGTGGTCGCGAGATCGGACCGTTCCACGCCCGCATCTTCCTGGCGGCGGTCGAAACCGGCACGCCGGTGCAGCCGGTGGCGCTGCGTTACGGCGAACTGGGCGATGCGCAGGCGCTGGTCGCATTCCAGCGCGGCGAGCATTTCGTCGGCAACGTCCTGCGCCTGCTCGGCGAGCCGGCGCGACGGGCCGATGTGCTGTTCCTCGAACCGATCACGCCGGGAGACTCCGAGGGTCGCCGCGGCATCGCCGTGCTGGCGCGCGAGCGCATCGTCCAGGCCATGGGTGGCTGACGTGCCGATGCGGTCGCCGCCGCGATGTTGACCGCGTCGGCCTACCAGCCACCGTGGTGGCTGCGCAGTCCCCACCTGCAGACCATGCTCGGTTCCAGTCCGTGGCGCCGACATCGCGGCGCAGAGTTGCTGGCCGCCACCGGCGCCGTCACCACCGGGCACCTGCTCGACGGGGGTGATGGCGTGCGCCTGCATGGCCTGCACAGCGTCGTGCCCGGCGTCGCACCGCGCGGCCTGGCACTGCTGTTGCACGGGTGGGAAGGCAGTACCGAATCCAGTTACATGCGACTGACGGCGGCGCACCTGCTCGGCCGGGACTTCGCGGTCTTCCGTCTGAACTTCCGCGACCACGGCGACAGCCACCACCTCAACGAGGCGCTGTTCCATTCCAACCGCATCGATGAAGTCGTGCACGCGGCGGTCGACATGTCGCGCCGTTTCCTTCCGCACGCCCGCGCGCCGCTGGTGGCGGCCGGGTATTCGCTGGGCGGCAACTTCGCGCTTCGCCTGGCGCTGCGTGCCCCGGCTGCGGGGCTGGACCTGGCCCGCGTGGCCGCGGTCTGCCCGGTGCTGGACCCGGCCGTGACCATGACCCAGATGGAGCGCGGATGGCGCGTGTACCTGCGCCATTTCGAGAACCGCTGGCGTGAATCGCTGCAACGCAAGCGCGCGCTGTTCCCGCAGCAACACGACTTCGACGATCGCACGCTCAAGCTCGACATGCGCCGGCTCACCGAATGGCTGGTGCAGCGCCACACCGACTTCGGCAGCCTGGATGCGTATTTCGACGGGTATTCCATCGCCGGGTCCCGGCTTGCTGGATTGCAGGTGCCGGCGGACATGCTCATGGCCGCCGACGATCCGGTGATCCCCGTCGCGGAGTTTTCCGCGCTGCGACTGCCGGCCAATGCACGGCTGGAAATAGCCGCGCGCGGCGGCCACTGCGGTTTCCTGCTCAATGCCAGGATGGACGGCTTCGCCGATTCCTGGGTGGCCGATCGCCTGGCAACAGTGGCGAACTAGCGCGCCGTCGCGGCATCCGGTTGCCGGCGGGCGCATCGGCGGCGGTGTCGTCCACTACAATCGCGGGCTCGTTTTTGCCGATGGATGCGTGATGGACCCGACCGATTCTTCCGCGGACATCCGCGCTGCCCTGGATCGCGGGGATCACGCACAGGCCTTGGCCGCGGCGATGTCAGCGGTGTCCGCGCAGCCCGGCAGCGCGCCGGCCTACCGCTTGCTGGCTGCCGCGCAGCGCGCGTCCGGCGACCCGGCGCAGGCGCTGGCCAGCATCGACCGCGCGATCGCGCTGGCCCCCGATGACGCCGAGGCGCACTTCGAGCGCGCCGGCCTGCTGCTCGGCGACCGCCAGCCCGATGCGGCGCAGGCCGCGCTGGCACGCAGCATCGGCCTGGATCCGAATCTCTTCGGCGCCTACGTGCTGCAGGCGCAGCTCGCGCTGGGCCGCGGCGACCTGGGCGAAGCCGCGCGGCTGCGGCGCCTCGCGGCGCGGATCGCGCCGGATCACCCGCAGCTGGTCGCGATCGAGGGCACGCTGGCGCTGCGCGAAGGCGATCCCGCGCGCGCGCAAACGATCCTCGCCACTGCCCTGCAGCGATATCCGGACGACGCGCAGATTGGTTACGCGCTCGGATTCGTCTATATGGCCCAAGGCCATCTCGCGTTTGCCGAGCAGGCGTTCCGCAACGTCCTTCAGCGTCATCCGGATGCCGCCAGCCTGCGCGCGCTGATCGCCGACCTGGTGCGGCAGCAGGGGCGGCCGGGCGAGGCGGTGCAGGAGATCGCACCGCTGCTGGCCGATCCCGCCCGGGCCACGCCGGGGCTGCGGCGAATCGCCGGTGAGCTGGAACTCGCGGCCGGCCAGCCCGCGCGCGCGCTGCCCTGGTTGCGCGATGCGCTGGCGCAGCAGCCGGATGATCGCCGCACGCTGGCGGCGTTGATGGAAACGCTGCGCCGGCTGGGTGATCGCGACCAGGCGCGGTCGACGCTGGATGCGGCGCTGGCCACCCGGCCTGAGGTCGCCGACCTGTGGCAGGCGCGGCTGGCGGTCGAACCGATTGGCAGCGAACCGGCGTTGGCGGTCGTGTCCCGCTGGCTGGCAGCGACGCCCGATGCGCTCCCGGCACTCGAAGCGCGCATGGCGCTGCACGAAGTCGCCGGCGAACGCGATGCCGCCGAGGCGATCGCACAACGCATCGTGGACATCGAGCCCGGCCGCAGCAGCGGTGAAATGCGCCTGCTCAATGGCCTGCTCGACCGCGACCCAGCCGCGGCCATCCTCCGCATCGAGCAGCTGTTGTCGAAGGCGGTGGCGCCGGAAAGCCAGCGTCTGCTGGCCGGGTGGCTCGGCCTAGCGCAGGATCGCGCCGGCCAATCCGCTGCGGCGGTCGCGACCTGCAGCCGGCTGCGCGCCGACGAGGCACCGCAGCGCCTGCCGCTCTGGTCGCCGGGTACACCCCCGGACACCTGGCCGGACCCTGCGACCGTCGCGGCCGGAACACCGGCGGTTGCGATGTTGTGGGGCGCGCCCGGGTCGGCGGTGGAGCGGGTTGCCGCCGTGCTCGATGCCGGCCTGCCGGGCTTCCGCGCCGACCGTTTCGGCCAGGCCCCGCCAGGCGATCCGCTGCAGCAGTTCGACACCATCGCCGCCCTGCAGGCGGGACGCGTCGCGCCGGCGGATGTCGCCGCGCAATGGCGCGCCGGGCTGCCCGCGCGCGGCATCGGCAACGAGCAGGTCATCGATTGGCTGCCCTTCTGGGACAACCAGCTGTTGTTGGCGCTGCGTCCGCACCTGCCCGAGGCGCTGTTGCTGATCGCCATCCGCGATCCGCGCGACATGCTGCTGGACTGGCTGGCCTTCGGGTCCGTGCCGCCGCTGGCGATGACAACGCCGCAGGTCGCGGCGAACTGGCTGGCCCAGGTGCTCGACCAGGTCGCGACGCTGCATGAGCAGGACCTGCATCCGCATCGGCTGCTGAAGCTGGACACGGTGGTCGACGACGCCGGCGCGCTGGCGAGCGCCGTGACGGCGGCGATCGACGCTCCCCTGCAGCCGGCGACGGCCATGGCCTCGAAGCGGTTCCCCGCCGGCCATTGGCGCGCCTACGCCGGCGTGCTCGGCGACGCCTTCGCGGTGCTGGCGCCCGCTGCACGCCGCCTGGGTTACGAATAGGCCGACATCGCACGTCCAACCCTCACTTTCGCCGGAGCACGCCAATGCACATCGCCAGCGACAGTTTTGCGCCCCGTGGCGTCATTCCGGCCGAGTTCGCGATGGGCGCCGCGGAGGGATCCGGCGGCAACCGCAATCCGCAACTGCACTGGGACGACGTGCCGACAGGCGTGCGTTCGTTCGTGCTGATGTGCATCGATACCGACGCGCCGACCGATGCGGCGACCGTCGGCCGCACCGACCTGCAGGTACCGGTCGAGCAGCCACGCGCGGAGTTCGTGCACTGGGTCGTCGTCGACCTGCCGCCCGAATTGCGCGCCATTGCCGCCGGCAGCTGCAGCGATGGCGTCACCGCGCATGGCAAGCGCATGCCACCGGGCCCGCCCGGCTCCCGCCAGGGCCTCAACGATTACACCGGCTGGTTTGCCGGCGATCCGGCGATGGTGGGCGAGTATTGCGGCTATGACGGCCCGTACCCGCCGTTCAACGACCTGCGCATGCACCGGTATTTCTTTCGCCTGTTCGCGCTGGACATCGACCGGCTGCCGGTCGACGGCGGTTTGCGCGTGGCCGATGTGTGGCGCGCGATGCACGGCCACGTGCTGGCTGAAACGGCCGTCTGGGGATACTACTCGCTCAATCCCGCCGTCGCTGCCTGAGGATGGCGGCGACGCGGCGCGCGGCGATGCGCGCCGGAATGCGATTGCGCTGCCTGGCGACTAGAAAGGCAACACCAAGTCCGGCTTGAGCGCGAGCAGCTGTTCGCGGAACGTCGCCTGGATGCGGGTCATCGCTGCCTGCGAATCCGCATCGAAGCGCAGCACCAGTACCGGCGTGGTGTTCGACGCCCGCACCAGTCCCCAGCCATCGGGCCAGTCGACGCGCAAGCCGTCGATGGTCGAGCTGCGCCCGCCCTCGAACCTTGCCGCGCTGCGGAAACGCTCGACGAAGGCGTGTGGGTCGCCGTCGGGCGCATCGACCTTGATCTCCGGAGTCGATACGCCATTGGGAAGCGCATTGAGCTGTTCGGTGGGCGATTCGGGCCGTGCCGCGAGGATCTCCAGCAGGCGGGCGGCGGCGTAGATGCCGTCGTCGAAGCCATACCAGCGTTCGGCGAAGAAGAAATGGCCGCTCATCTCGCCGGCAAGCTCCGCCTCGGTTTCGCGCATCTTGGCCTTGATCAGCGAGTGCCCGGTCTTCCACATCAGCGGGCTGCCGCCGTGGCGCAGGATATGGCCGGGCAGGCGGCCGGTGCATTTGACGTCGTACACGATCACCGCGCCGGGATTGCGCTCGAGCACGTCGGCGGCGAACAGCATCAGCAGGCGGTCGGGATAGATCGTCTCGCCATCGCGCGTCACCACGCCAAGCCGATCACCGTCGCCGTCGAAGGCGATGCCGAGGTCTGCATCGAGTCGCTGCACCATCTGCACCAGGTCGACCAGGTTCCCGGGGTCGCTGGGATCGGGATGGTGGTTGGGGAAGTTGCCGTCGATCTCGCAATACAGCGGCGTGACGTCGGCGCCGATCGCCTCCAGCACCCGTGGACCGAGCACGCCGGCCACGCCGTTGCCGGCATCGACGACGACCTTGAGGCGGCGGTCGATCTGCACGTCGGCGGCGATGCGCGCCACGTAGTCCTCGCCGATGTCCCGCTGTATGAGCGATCCCGGGGTCGCCGCCACGTGCAGGCGATCCTCGGCGATGCGCGCATGCAGGTCGAGGACGGCATCGCCCGACAGCGTTTCACCGCCGACGACGATCTTGAATCCGTTGTAGTCGGGCGGGTTGTGGCTGCCGGTGACGGCGATGCCGCAGCCCGTGCGCAACTGGAAACCGCCGAAATACACCACCGGCGTCGGCGCCATGCCGATGTCGATGACGTTGCGGCCGGCCTTGCGCAGGCCTTCGGTCAGGCCGGCGACCAGGTCGGGCCCGGACAGGCGCCCATCACGCCCGACCACGATGTCGTTCAGGCCTTTTTCGAACATCAGCGTGCCGACCGCATGGCCGATCAGTTCGGCGACGCCGGCATCGAGCGACTGGCCGACGATGCCGCGGATGTCATAGGCGCGGAAGATGCCGCGATCGATCCGCACCGCTCCACCCGTGGCGGGCTCTTCCATCGGGCGGACGTCCGGCACCGCCGGACGTGGGATCACCGGCGCCTGTTGCATGGCTTGCGCCAGGGTCGGCCCGTTGTCCCCGGCATCGGCATAGTCGCCGCCCCCCAGGCCGACTCCGCGCCGATAGGCCAGCCAGGCCAGGATGCCCAGGCCCAGCAGGACGACGGCGGCGATGAAGGACGCCATCGCACCCAGGCCGAATGCACCCGTCGTGGTGTCCGGCAGGCCGGCGGCGATGCGCAGGTCGGTGCCCGGGACCTTGACCGCCAGCGCCTCGGCGACCGTGGACAGGGCCGGATCGCCGCGCTCGAGCACGGTGTAGTTGCCTTCGCGCAGCGCCAGGTAGCTGCTGCTTTCCACGTTCGCCGACTGCAGGGCGTCGGTGGCCAGCGACAGCGGCAGGCGAACGTACGCGACGCCCACCAGGCGCTCGCCGGCCTTGGCCGGGGCCGCCAGCAGCAACTTCGGACCGCCGTCCTTGCCGATCCGCGCGACGGGGCCCTTCGCCACCAGCGATTCCTCGGCGGTAGCCAGTCGTCCGAACCCGCCCTGCGGCAGGCTGGCATACGCGGCATCGAGGTCGGCCGGCAGGATCAGCGCCTCTTCGATGTGCGGCCAGCCGGCCTTGATGAGGTTGGCGGCTTTGCCCAGGTCGCCCCCCGCAAGCGCGATCTGCACCTCGGGCGAGGCGAGCTTGGTCCGCAGGCGATCGGTTTGCTGCAGCAACTCCCGCTGGGTGCCGGTGGCCGTGAGGTCGCGCGATGCCTGCAGCGACTGGCTCAGGCTGGCGTCCTGCATCTGCTGCCAGCCGCCCCATGCCACCCAGAGCGCGAGCAACGCCAGCGCGGGCGCCAGCACCAGCAGCGCCGGCCGCAATTGCGCCGTCGGCAGTTGCAGGCGTGGTTTGATTCGGTCAGTCATCGTCGTCCCCTGTCAGCGCACGCCGGTGTGGCCAAAGCCGCCACTGCCCCGTGCGCTGTGCTCGAAAGTATCCACCACTTGCAGGGCCGCGCGCACGATCGGCACCAGCAGCAATTGTGCGATGCGGTCGCCCGGCTCGATGACGAATGCGGCGTTGCCACGGTTCCAGGCGCTGATCAGCAGCGGGCCCTGGTAGTCGGCGTCGATCAGCCCGGTGCCGTTGCCCAGCACGATGCCGTGCTTGTGGCCCAGTCCGGAACGCGGCAGCACCAGCGCGCACAGGCCGGGATCGGCGATATGGATGGCCAGGCCCGATGGCAGCAGCGCGGCGTCGCCGGACTCCAGTCGCAAGGGGGCGTCGATCGCGGCACGCAGGTCCAGCGCGGCACTGCCGGGGGTGGCGTAGTCGGGCAGCGGCCATTGCGTGCCGAAGCGCGGGTCCAACACCCGGATTTCCAATGTGTGGATCATGCGTGTGGGCATCCCGGGGTGGTGGGTTTGGTTGCCATCGCCGGAGCGGCGCGCTCCAGGCATGCCTGGACCAGGTCCAGCAACATTCCGGCCAGCTGCGTCTTCGGCCCGGCACCCAGCGCGTGGCTGCCACCGGCATCGAACACCGTCAAAGCGTTGTCGTCGGCTTCAAAGCCACTGCCGGCGACGCCGACCCGGTTGGCGACGATCATGTCCACGCGCTTGTCGCGCAGCTTGGCGCGTGCGCACTGCGCCAGGTCCTGCGTCTCGGCGGCGAAGCCCACCACCAGTCGCGGGCGCGGCGCCTGCGCGGCGACTTCGGCGAGGATGTCGGCCGTGCGGACCAACTCGAGCAGCATCGCGTCGTCGCCGGCTGATTTCTTCAGCTTGTGGGCGGCGGGGAATCGCGGGGTGAAATCGGCGACGGCCGCCGCGCCGATGTAGATGTCGGCGGGCAGCGCCGCCAGTACCGCCTCGCGCATCTGCGCGGCCGAGCGCACGTCGACCCGTTGCACGCCAGCGGGGGTGGGCATGGCGACGGGCCCGGCCACGAGGACGACGTCGGCACCGCGACGCGCAGCGGCATCGGCAATGGCGAACCCCATCTTGCCGCTGCTGCGGTTGCCGATGAAGCGCACCGGATCGATGTCCTCGAACGTGGGACCGGCACTGACGACGATCCGCAGCCCGACCAGCGACACCGTCAAGGCGTTCCCTGCGCCAGCTCGGCGATGATCGCGTCGGGTTCGCGCAGCCGGCCCGGGCCGAACTCCCCGCAGGCCTGCGGGCCCGCGTCCGGTCCGATGAGCTGCACGCCGCGGGCGCGCAGCGTGGCGATGTTGGCCTGCGTCGCCGGGTGCGACCACATGCGGTGGTTCATCGCCGGGGCAACGGCAATCGGCGCCGTCGTCGCCAGGCACAAGGTCGTCACTAGGTCGTCGGCCATGCCGTGCGCCAGCTTGGCCAGGGTGTTGGCCGTGGCGGGCGCGACCAGCACCTGCCCGGCCCAGCGGGCCAGTTCGATGTGGCCCATTGCCGCTTCGGCGGCCTCGTCCCAGAGCACGCTGCGCACGCTGCACCCGGACACCGCCTGGAAGCTCGCGGTGCCGACGAAGCGCAGCGCGTTCGTGGTCATCACCACCTGGACCTCGGCGCCGGCATCGCCCAGGCGGCGCACCAGTTCGACCGCCTTGTAGGCGGCGATGCCGCCGCACACGCACACCACGATGCGGCTGCCTTGCAGGTGGAGGCCGGACGATGCCATGTGGGTCGGAATTTCCCTACCTCCGGTGCGGGGTTTAGCTTACCCGAAGCGTCGCCAGCAGCCGACTCCGCCGCCGACGGGCGCGGCGCAGGCTGCAGCCATGCATATCCGCGACTGGCCAGCGTCCGAACGTCCCCGCGAAAAACTCCTCGCGCGCGGCGCCGCCGTGCTGTCGGACGCCGAGCTGCTGGCGCTGTTCCTGGGATCCGGGCTGCGCGGGCAGGACGCGGTCGCCACCGCGCGCGGACTGCTGGCGGCGCACGGCCCGCTGCGCACGCTGCTGGAGCGCAGCGCCAGCGACCTGGCCACGCTCCCGGGCATCGGCCCGGCGCGTGCCTGCCAACTGTCTGCGGCGCTGGAGTTGTGCAACCGTTACCTGGCTGCGGGGCTGGAGCGCGGGGAGGCACTGACCGACCCGGGTTCGGCCGGCCGCTATTTCGCCCAGCGCCTGCGCGGCCATCCGCAGGAGGTCTTCGCCGCCCTGTTCCTGGACACGCGCCATCGCGCCCTGGCCTTCGAGGAGCTCTTCCGCGGCACCGTCGACGGCGCCGAGGTGCATCCGCGTGAAGTCGTGCGCCGCGCACTGGCGCACAACGCGGCGGCGATCATCGTCGGCCACAACCATCCCAGCGGCAGCACCGAGCCCAGCGCCGCCGATCGCGCCGTGACGACGCGCCTGAAGCAGTCGCTGGCACTCGTCGACATCCGCCTGCTGGACCACTTCGTGATCGGCGACGGCACGCCGGTGTCGCTGGCCAGCCGCGGCTGGATCTGACGGCGCCGGCAGCCCAAGCACGTTGCCGCGCCGCGCGCCGACGCGTACCGCGTCGCAGCCGGGTGATCCCGCGGCGCGGCACCGTACAATGCCGGTTGTTGTCCTGTCCGCCGAATCCCTCGTGAAAACCCAGCTCCGCGCCCGCATCCAGCAGGGCATCGACACCCTGCGTGACCGCGGCATCGTGCCATCCGACCTGGCGCCACCCGACTTCGTGGTGGAGCGCCCCAAGGATCGCAGCCATGGGGATTTCTCCACGAACGCCGCGCTGCTGCTGGCCAAGCCGGCGCGCACCAGTCCGCGCAACATCGCGCAGGCCCTGATCGACGCGCTGCCGGCCGGCGACGACATCGCGGCGGTGGACATCGCCGGGCCCGGATTCCTGAATTTCCGCCTCGCGCCGGCAGCTTGGCAACGCTTGCTCGGGGAGATCATCCATCAGGGCACTGGCTACGGCCGCAACGACAGCGGCCAGGGTCAACGCGCGGGCGTCGAATACGTCTCGGCCAATCCGACCGGCCCGCTGCACGTGGGCCATGGTCGCAACGCGGTGATCGGCGACTGCATCGCGCGCGTGCTCGGGGCCAACGGCTGGGACGTGACGCGCGAGTTCTACTACAACGACGCCGGCATGCAGATCGAAAACCTCGCGCGCTCGGTGCAGGCGCGCGCGCTGGGCATCGCGCCGGATGCCGACGGCTGGCCCGCCGAGGGCTATCGCGGCGACTACATCGCAGACGTCGCCCAGGCTTACCTGCGCGGCGAAACGGTGGAGTTCGAGGACCACAGCGTCACGTCCGCGGGCGCCCCGCAGGACCTGGACGCGATCCGCGCGTTTTCCGTGGCCTACCTGCGGCGCGAACAGAACGCCGACCTGGCCGCCTACGGCGTTGGTTTCGATGTGTACTTCCTGGAGTCGGCGCTGTACGCGCAGAACAAAGTCGAGGAGACCGTGCGCGAACTGGTCGCCCACGGCCATACCTACGAGGAAGGCGGCGCGCTGTGGCTGCGCACCACCGATTTCGGCGACGACAAGGACCGCGTGATGCGCAAGTCCGATGGCAGCTATACCTATTTCGTGCCCGACGTCGCCTACCATCGCTCGAAGTGGCAGCGCGGCTACGAACGCGCGATCACCGTGCTCGGCGCCGACCACCATGGGTCCCTGGCGCGGGTCAAGGCCGGGCTGCAGGCGCTGGATTGCGGCATTCCGCCCGGATATCCGGACTACATGTTGTACCAGATGGTGACGGTGATGCGCGGCGGCGAGGAAGTGAAACTGTCCAAGCGCGCCGGCAGTTACCTGACCCTGCGCGACCTGGTCGAGGAAGCCGGTCGCGATGCCACGCGCTGGTTCCTGTTGGCGCGCAAGCCCGACTCGCAGCTGGTGTTCGACATCGACCTTGCGCGTTCACAATCGCTCGACAACCCCGTGTACTACGTGCAGTTGTCGCATGCGCGGATCTGCGGCCTGTGGCGGCAGCTGCGCGAGCGCGGACTCGCCTTCGATGCCGACAATGGCCTGGGGCAAGCGCTGGACCTGGACAACGCTGCCACGCGCAACCTGCTGACCGAGCTGGCGCGTTACCCCGATGTCGTCGCGGCGGCGGGCGAACACCTGGAGCCGCACCTGATCACCGGATACCTGCACGAGCTGGCGCAGGCCTTCCAGTCCTATTACAACGACCACCAGTTCCTGGTGGATGATCCCGACCTGCGCGATGCGCGGCTGGCCTTGGCGCAGGCCACCCGGCAGGTGCTGGCCAACGGGCTCGATCTGATTGGCGTCTCGGCGCCGGAGGCAATGTAGTGGCGGCAAAGCGCGGCAAATCGCAGGCACGGCGCAACAATGGCAGGGGCGGCGGACTGCCTGGGTGGGCGTGGCTCGTGCTGGGCGTCCTGCTCACGGTCGCCGTGGTACTGGCCGCGCCGCGACTGCTCAAGTCCGGCAATGGCGACGGCTTCTTCCGCC
Source organism: Lysobacterales bacterium (assembly GCA_038222295.1). GTDB lineage: Bacteria > Pseudomonadota > Gammaproteobacteria > Xanthomonadales > Xanthomonadaceae > Cognatiluteimonas. Next base: position 10,007 of record JBBRHT010000007.1, on the reverse strand, counting down.
CCAAGCCCAATCCAGACGCACAACCTGCGGCCACCCGCGGCAGCGACGACGCGATCGCGCCGGATGACGCCGCTGATGCACCGGGAGCGGTTGCCGGCAAGCCGGTTGAAAAGACGAAACCGACCCAGTACGACTTCTACACGATGCTTCCCGGCAATGAAGTCGTGATGTCGGATGCCGAGCTGGCTGCGACTGCGCGCGAGGAATCCGCGCGTAAGCAGAACGCGCAGAAAAACGCAGCGGTGCAGGACCACGATGCAACCGTCGCGACCCTCCCGGCGCCGACAGACGCCGGCAGCAGTAGCGTCATGCCGAACCAGGCACCTGCATCCCTACCGTCGCCGATCGTTGCCGCGACCACCGGCGTTGACGCACCCTACCTGCTGCAGGCCGGCGCCTTTGGTGCATCGGGCGACGCCGAGGCCACGAAGGCCAAGGTCGCGCTGCTGGGACTGAGCGCGCGCGTCGAGTCGGCGACCATCAATGGCAAGACCGTGTACCGCGTGCGCATGGGTCCTTATGGCACTGCGTCGGAACTGGCCGAAGCAAAGCGCAAGCTCGCCAACGGCGGCCTCCCCGCCATGGCGATCAAGGTGAAGTGATTTTCGCGCAGCAGTGTGTGCGCGTTCCCGGCGCGTGGCAACGCGGCGACGCGTCGTGGATCCCTCGCACATGGATGGTCGGGCGGCGTGGTCGCTGCCGGTGAGACCCTGTCGGTCGACACTGCGGCTCGAGGAGAATGCCGCATGCCGATCGAAGCCGCCCTGATCAAACCCGTGGTCGATGCCCTGATGGGCCTGTTCAGGCAGGGCCAGAACCTGCAACTCAAGCACAACGCCGAGGCCGCGCTGCGCGACGCCATCCGCGAATTGCTGTTGGCCAATCCCGACGAGAACAAGGCCGCCGCGCGCATCGCCATCGCCAAGGCGGCCGGCATCCTTTCCGAGGACGTGGTGCTGGCCGAAGACATGTTGCGCCGGCATCGTGACACCCGCGTGCGCACGCGCGGGAAAACCTCAGGCTCACGCAAACGCAGCGTGGAGGCCGCCGCCGCTGCTGGGCAGGAGGGCTCCGCAAAGCCGGGGACGCCGGGGAAAAAGCTGCCCGTGCGCAAGGGCCCCAAGGCCGGTTGAACAAACGACCGCTTCGGGATGTCGACGGCTTGGCGGCGTCGCGCGCAACCGGCACAATCGGCCGCTGATACCACCCGGCGCTGGACATGCCTTATCTGGTCGGCGTCGATGAGACGCACGCCCTCGTCGAAGTCATGCACACCGGAGCGATCACGACCAGCACCCGCGTCTGCGCGATGAAGGACGGGGCCGCGCTGCCGACGCGACGGCAGAGCCGGCGCGTGCTGGTCGACCTGCGCGCCGCGACGCAAGCCGCCGATTCGCCCGTCAAGGCAGGGAGCGGTGCCCGGCGCGTGGCGTACCGGCCGCAGGTTCGACAGAACCCGCTGGCCTGCCGCATCCTGCCAGGACAGCCATTGGACCTGCTTGGTCGGCACCCTCGCAGCGCCGGCATGCCGCGGTCGGGCAACTCGACCGGTGCGAGGACGACGTGCAATGGTTGCTGGGCGAGCCGGTGTCGTAGCGCGCGATCACGCCGCCTGCCGACTGCAACCGCCATACACCGGATCAACCTCGTGCCCTACATCCTCCAGTTGGATCCATCCCTCGGCCTGCTCGACCTGCGCTATCACGGCGTGGTGTCCATCGCGCAACGCCTGCAGGCCGCCGACGAAGCGCTGCCACTGCTGCGGGAGAGTGGCATCCGCAGGATCCTCATCGACCTGATGCAGGCGACCGCCGCGCCGGACGCGATCGACGACTTCCGCGCATTCGCCGCGCGCATCACCCACGAGCCATTGTTCCTGCAATCGCGCACGGCATTCGTCGCCCCGCCGATCAACTACACCAACCACCTGATCGAAGTACTGGTCGACGCCCACCACTACCCGTTTTCCCGCTTCACCAGTCGCGACGAAGCCATCGCCTGGCTGGTCGGCGACGAGCCGCCCAACGGCTTGCCGGACTAGGCGGACGCAATTGCATGCGCGCACGGCTTCGGTGACGATGTCCGACCCTGCAGCGCCCGGAGATCACGACGTGGCAACGACGCAATGGCTGCTCTGGGCATCGCTGTCGGCGGTATTCGCCGCGCTGACGGCCATCTTCGCCAAGGCCGGCCTGGTCGGCGTCGACAGCGATTTCGCCACCTTGCTGCGCACCTTCGTCATCGTCGCCCTGCTCGCGGTTTTCGTGCTGGCGACCGGCAAGTGGAGCAACCCCGCGCGCCTGTCGCCGCGCACGATCGGGTTCCTGGTGGCCTCGGCGCTGGCGACTGGCGCGTCCTGGGTCTGCTACTTCCGCGCATTGAAGATCGGTCCGGCATCGAAAGTCGCCGCGGTCGACAAGATGAGCCTGCTGCTGGTCGCGATATTCGCCTTCGTCTTCCTGGGTGAGCGGCTGATTGCGCGCGAATGGTTCGGCGTGGCGCTCATCGGCATCGGCGTGGTCGTGCTGGCCATCAAGCCATGAGGACGGCGCTCATCACCGGCGCGACGTCCGGGTTCGGGCGTGCGGCAGTCCGCGGTTTCCTCGCCGCCGGCTGGCGCGTGATCGCCACGGGCCGGCGCGCGGACCGCCTGCAGCTGCTGGCCGACGAGGCGGGAAGCGAGCGCATCCACGTCGCCGCGTTCGACATCCGCGACGCCGATGCCACCGCCGCCATGCTGGCGGCGATTCCGCAGGGCTTCCGCGACATCGACCTGCTGGTCAACAACGCCGGCCTGGCGCAAGGCACGTTGCCGGCGCAACAGGCCAGCCTGAACGACTGGCGCACCATGATCGACACCAACATCACCGCGCTGGTGACGCTGACGCGCCTGTTGTTGCCGACCCTGATCGCGCAGCGCGGCGCGATCATCAACATCAGCTCCACCGCGGCCAGCTATCCCTATGCTGGCGGCAACGTCTACGGCGCCAGCAAGGCCTTCGTCAGCCAGTTCTCGCTGGGCCTGCGCGCCGACCTGCACGGCACCGGCGTGCGCGTGACGACACTGGAGCCGGGCATGGCGCAGACGGAGTTCACGCTGGTGCGCACGCATGGCGACCAGGCCGCATCCGACGCGCTGTACCGCGGCGCCGGGCCCATCACGGCCGAAGACATCGCCGGCGTGCTGCTGTGGATCGCCGGGCTGCCGCCGCACCTCAACGTCAACCGGCTCGAACTGATGCCCACCAGCCAGTCGTTCGCCGGCTTCCAGGTCCACCGCGAAGGCTGACCCCGGTCAGGCCTCGTCGTCCGCCGGCAACGGCTCGTCGCTCAGGTAGGTATAGGCCGTCAGGCCCGCTTCCAGCGCAGCGGCAAGGCGCGCCGCCTCGTCCGCAGGCAGACCAGCCGCGGCGACCCTGTCGCGATACGCCGCGCGCAGCGCGTCGAGCCTGTAGCCCACGTAGTCGAGCATGACGTCGGTGGTATCGCCGCGGCGTTGCTGGCCGATGACGAAGCCGTCGCCGCCCAGGCGCACCGACACCGAATCGGTATCGCCGAACAGGTTGTGGATGTCGCCCAGGATCTCCTGGTAGGCACCGACCAGGAAGAACCCGAGCCGGTAGCTCTCGCCCGCGCGCAGCGGATGCAGCGGCAGCGAGCTGTCCAGGCCCTCGTTCTCGACATAGGTGTCGATCTTGCCGTCCGAGTCGCAGGTCATGTCGGCGATCACGCCGCGCCGCGTCGGCGCCTCGTCGAGCCGATCGATCGGCACGATCGGGAACACCTGGTCGATCGCCCACACGTCGGGCATGGATTCGAACACGCTGAAGTTGACGAAGTACTTGTCGACCAGGCGTTCGTTCAACTCGTCAATCAGCTCGCGGTGGCTGCGTTCGCCCGGATCCAGGCGCGTGCGCACCGCGTGCGCGATTGCATAGAACAGGTCGTCGATGCGCGCGCGGTGGGCCAGGTCCAGCTGCCCCAGCGCATACAGCGACAGGCCTTCGCCATGGTGGTGCTGGGCTTCGTGGAACAGTTCCACCGCCGGGCGCGCGTCGAGTTCGCCGAAGACCTCGCGCAGGTGGCGGATCACCGCGGGCTCGTCGGCATGCGGCGGCGGCACGCGGCCTTCGGGCGCCATCTCGACCTCGGCGACATTGGCCACCAGCACGGCGTGGTGCGCGGTCATCGCCCGGCCGCATTCGGTGACGATTCGCGGCTGTGCCAGGCCGTGCAGCTCGCAGGCTTCGGCCAGCGGCTGCACGATGTTGCCCGCGTACTGGTCGACGCCGTAATTGATCGAGCAGTAGCTGCGCGAGCGCGTCCCCTCGTAATCGATGCCCAGGCCACCGCCCACATCCATGTAGCGCACGTTGGCGCCGAGCCGGGACAACTCGACGAAATAGCGCACCGCCTCGCGCATGCCGTTGGCAATGTCGCGCACGTTGGAGATCTGCGAGCCCATGTGGAAGTGCAGCAGCCCGAGTGCATCGCTCATGCGCGCATCGCGCAGGCGCTTCCACAGGTCCAGCAGCTGGCGCGGCGACAGTCCGAACTTGGCCTTGTCGCCGCCGCTGTTCTGCCATTTGCCGGCGCCCAGCGACGCCAGCCGCATGCGCACGCCGATGCCGGGCTGCACGCCCAGTGCGCGCGCCTCCTCCAGCACCAGCGGCAGCTCGGACGGCTTTTCGATGACGATGTAGGTGTCCAGCCCCAGCTTGCGGCCGATCAGCGCAAGGCGGATGTACTCGCGGTCCTTGTAGCCGTTGCAGACGATCAGTCCGCCGGGGCGCGACAGCGCCAGCACCGCCATCAGCTCGGGCTTGCTGCCGGCCTCCAGGCCGAAGCCGTCGCCGGCGTGCGCCGCCAGCGTGCCGGCCACGCCTTCGTGCTGGTTGACCTTGATCGGATACACGGCCGTGTAGCCACCGGCGTAGTCCCAGTCGGCCTGCGCCTGGGCGAACGCCGCCTGCAAGCGGTGCAGGCGATCGCCGAGGATCTCCGGGAAGCGCATCAGCAGCGGCAGCCTGGCGCCGTTCGCCCGCGCGGCGTCGACCACGTCGGCCAGCGCGATCGCCGGACCACGGGCGCGCGGCAGCACGACGACGCGACCGGCAGCGTCGATGTCGAAATAGCCTTCCGACCAGTGCGGCATCGAATAGGTCTTGCGGGCTTGATCGAGCGACCAGGCGGTCATCGGCGTGGCGTGGGCTGCGGCAGGATGCGCATTCTAGCGTTCGCGCGGTGAGGGTCCCGCTGGTCGGCTTCCGCTACACTCTGCCGCCCCGCGCGGTCCGGCGCTGCCAGGCCGCGCATTGACGCTTCGACAAAGGGCTGGCGATGAGCGACGCGACGTGGAAATACGAGAATTTCGAGCCCGCCGGTTCCGCCATCGGTTTTCGCATCACGCGCAAGCTCGATGAGGTGCAGTCGCCGTTCCAGAAGATCGAGATTTTCGAGACCACGGACTGGGGCAACCTGATGCTGATCGATGGCGCGGTGATGCTGACCAGCCGCGACAATTTCCTCTACCACGAGATGATGTCGCATCCGGCACTGTTCACCCACGCCGACCCGCGCAACGTCGTCATCATCGGTGGTGGCGACTGCGGCACCCTGCGCGAGGTGCTCAAGCACGACGGCGTCGAGCGCGCGGTGCAGTGCGACATCGACGAGCAGGTCACGCGCATGGCCGGGAAATGGTTCCCGGAGTTGTGCGACGCCAACGCCGACCCGCGTGCGCAATTGCTGTTCGACGACGGCATCGCTTACATGGCCGCCTGCGCGCCGGGCAGCGTCGACATCGTCATCGTCGATTCGACCGATCCGGTCGGGCCGGCCGAAGGCCTGTTCAACCAGGCGTTCTACGCCAGCTGCTTCCGCGCGCTGAAGGACGACGGCATCCTCGTGCAGCAGTCCGAATCGCCGCTGGTGCTGCTCGACCTGATCAACGCCATGCGCGACGAAATGCGCAAGGCCGGGTTCACCAGGTTCGCCACGTTGCCGTTTCCGCAGCCGTGCTATCCGACGGGCTGGTGGTCGTGCACGCTGGCGCGCAAGTCGCAGGGGTTCGGTTTCCGCGAGGGCGACGCGCAGGCGGCCGCGTTCGCGCGCAAGTACTACAGCGCGGACATCCATCGCGGTGCGCTGACGCCGCCGCCCTTCGTCGCCGCCGCGCTGCGGTGAGCGGCGTGCCAGCGGCAACCCGGTTGCCACGTCGGTTCTACCTGGGCCAGGCCTTGCTGCTGGCCGTGTCCGCGCTCGTGTTGTCGGTCGTCTTCCATGTCACCCGGCTGGACCTGCAGCTGGCGACGCCGTATTACGATCCCATCAACCACACCTTCCCGTGGCGCTATGCCTGGGTCAACAAGTACTTCGTCCATCGCTACCTGAAGTACGCGTTGCTGGCCGTTGGCGTGTCCGTCTGGATCGTCGCGCTGTGGACGCGCCGGCGCGCACCGCAAGCCGGCTTCCTGGCCAGCCATCGGCGCCGCTGGTGGTTCGTCGCCTGGTGTTTCGTCGCCGTGCCGATCGTGATCGGCATCCTGCGTCGCCTCAGCCCGATGCACTGCCCATGGGAGATCATTGATTTCGGCGGCTACGCGCCCTACGTGGACCTGTGGTCGGCGGCACCGGCGGGCATCCGCGCCGGACACTGTTTCCCCGCTGCCTTTGTGGCATCGGGTTCATGGCTGCTGGGTTTCGCGCTGCTGTGGTACCCGGAACACAAATGGCGCAGCACCGTCGTCGGTGTCGCGGCATTGGCGCTGGCCTTTGGACTGGGCTGGGTGCAGCAGATGCGCGGTGCGCACTTCCTGTCGCACACGCTGTGGTCGCTGTGGGTCAGTTGGGCCGTGGTGCTGCTGGTGCATCGGGCGAGCGGCGCCTGGCGGGAAACCGGCGGCCGCGCGAGCGCATAGTCGATCGCGCCCGGTGATACCGGGGGCGAATTGCGACGTGCATCGCGCTATCGCCACAGTGCGCGTGCGCCACCTGTTTCGGCGCTCGGCCGCCCCCCTATACTCCAGAGCTCTCAGATGGCCATCGGCCACAGGACGGCCAGGGCCGTACAGCGGGCGATATGCGGGGACTCGCACTACTGCTTGCCTGCACCCTGTTCAGCGGGGTTTGCCCGGCTGCGGCCGCGCCACAGGCATCTTTGCCGCCAACGGCCCGCTCGGCAACCGCCTTCGACGCGCTGTTCGGACAACTCAACGGTCCCGCGTCACTCGACATGAGCACGGCGACCTGGGATCGCGCGCTGGAGCGGTTGGCCGCACTGGCGCCGGTCGACGACACGCGGCGCGACACCCAGTTGCGGTCGGTGGATTGCAGCCACAGCCGCTGGGGGACGTCGCCGGCGCTGGCCGCGTACATCGACGCCGCCACCCGCGTCGCAGTGCGCGCCCACGACGTCGGCTCGCAGGCGCGCCTGGCGATTTGCCAGGCGGCGTTCGAGGATCTCGGCGGCCGCGGGCAGGCGGCAATCACCACGCTCGGCACGGCATTCGCGCTGGCCGAAGACGCGCGCGATCCCCTGCTGGCGATGCAGGTGCTCAGTTATCGCGGCGACCTGCATTCGCTGCTCGGCAACCAGGCGTTGGCGCTGCTGGATTACGACCACGCCCGCCAGGTGCTCCAGCGGGCCGGATTGCAGTCGCTGACGCGGCACCTGCTGACCGGCACCGGCATGATCTATCGGCGCATGGGCGAATACGCGCGCGCACTGCAGCAGTTCCGGCAACTGGAGGCGCAACTGCCAGCCGATGCCAATTGGGAAGTGCAATACGGCATCGCGATGCAGGAAGGCTTCCTCTATACCGAGGGGCACAAGCCGGCGCTTGGACTTCAGGCGTTCGGCAAGGCATTGGCCTTGGCGCGCGCGAACGGCACCGCGAGTGACCGCGCGGCCGCGCTGGCCGGACTCGCGCAGGCGCAGGTCGGACACGGCGATTTCAAGGCCGCGCTGGCCTCGATCGATGCGGCGCAGGCGTTGCCGGGCGCGCAGCTCAACGACACCGACCGTGGCGTCTACCAGCTGGTCGCCGGCCAGGCGCTGGCGGGCCTGAAACGCCATCGCGAAGCGCTCGAACACTTCGACAAGGCGCTCGCGCTGCTGCGTGGGGAGAGCAACCCGCGCTACCTGTCGTGGCTGTACGAGACCCGTTCGTTGACCCAGGAAGCACTGGGCGACACCGCCGCCGCCTTGGCCGACTACCGACGGCACACGGTGCTGCAGCGCTCGCTCGATGACCTCGCGTCGCACCAGCAGGGGCTGCTGATCCAGCTGCAGGCAAGCGCGCGCCAGGACGAACTGGAAAACCGGCAGCTGCGCCAGCAACAGGTCTTCCAGCAGCAGCGTGTCGATGCGTCGTTGCGGATGCGGCGCTGGCAGAGCGCCGCGCTGGTCCTGTGCCTGCTGCTGCTCGGCAGCCTGGCGTTCCTGTCGGCGAAGCTGTTGCGGCGCACCCGGCAGTTGCGCCGCATCGCCATGGTGGATTCGCTGACCCAGCTGGCCAATCGCCGCAGCATCTATGCCGCCGCGCACGAGGCAGTCGTCGTTGCCCGCTTGAGCGGCAAACCCCTGAGCGTGCTGGCCGTCGACATCGACCGCTTCAAGTCGATCAACGACCGCCACGGCCACCCCGCCGGTGATCTGGTCCTGGTCGCCGTTGCCGAGCGCTGCAAGGCGACGCTACGCCAGGGCGACCTGATCGGCCGCGCGGGCGGCGAGGAATTCCTGATCCTGTGTCCCGACACCGACCTGGCCGCTGCCTGCGGGATCGCGGAGCGCTTGCTGCAGGCCGTGCGCACGCTGGACTTCGTGGAGTTGCAACCGCCGCTGCGAGTCACCATCAGCATTGGCGCGGCCAGCCTGCGCAACGCCAGCGACACCATCGATGCCCTGATCGCCCAAGCCGACCGCGCGCTGTATGTCGCCAAGGAGAATGGACGCGACCGATGGGTCACCGATGCGGGTACCGCCGATGCGGAACCCAGGACCGCGCCGGCCTTGCTGATCGGCGCACATCCCGCCTGAACGCGCGACTGGACTACAGTGCGTCCGCGTCCATTTCGCCGGTACGGATGCGCACCACGCGTTCCAGGTCCCACATGAAGATCTTGCCGTCGCCGATCTTGCCGGTCCCGGCGGCCTGCATGATCGCCTCGACCACGGCGTCGGCTTCCTGGTCGGTGACCGCGACCTCCAGCTTGATCTTCGGCAGGAAGTCCACGACGTATTCGGCGCCGCGGTACAACTCGGTGTGGCCTTTCTGGCGACCGAATCCCTTGACCTCGGTCACCGTGATCCCGGCGACGCCGGCGTCGGACAGCGCCTCGCGCACATCGTCGAGCTTGAACGGCTTGATGATCGCCATCACCATCTTCATCGCAACATCTCCCTGGTCTGGCGGCAGCATAGCCGCAGCCGTGGCTCGGGCGCATCGACGCGCACGCCAGCCACGCGTGGCACCATGCGCGGAATTCCCTGACGACCCGCCGCGGCCCGCGCCGACGGCGCCGGCCTGGGGGCGCGTCCATGCTGGCCGCACCCAACAGGAGCCGACCCGGATGAACGCAGCCATGAAGATCGACCTCGCCCACATCGACGAACTCGCACGCCGGCTGAGCAGCCTGGTGCCCAACGGCATGCGCGAGGGCCGCGAGGAGCTGCAGCAGAATTTCAAATCGGTGTTGCAGACGGGGCTGGGCAAGCTCGACCTGGTGACCCGCGATGAGTTCGACGTGCAGCGCGCGGTGCTGCTGCGCACGCGCGACAAGCTCAACGAACTGCAACGCGCGATCGCACAGGTCGAAGCGCAGCTCGCCGCCAACTCCGCGCAGAACTGAGCCCGCCATGGGCCTGGCACTCGTGCACAGCCGTGCACGCACGGGCGTGCATGCGCCCGCCGTCCGCGTCGAGGTGCACCTGTCCGGTGGATTGCCGCGGATGTCCATCGTCGGCCTGCCCGAGGCGGCGGTGCGCGAAGCCAAGGATCGGGTGC
>JBBRHT010000006.1:0-23295 GCA_038222295.1 Lysobacterales bacterium | reverse complement strand
ATGCCCGACATGTATCCGCCAGGCGAATACGACCTCGCCGGCTTCACCGTCGGGGCCGTCGAAAAATCGAAATTGATCGACGGCAGCCAGGTGCGCGCCGGCGACGTACTGCTCGGCATCGCATCCAGCGGGCCGCATTCCAATGGTTATTCGCTCATCCGCCGCATCTTCGACCGCGCGGGGCGACCGGGCGAGCTGGACATCGGCGGCGTCGCGCTGATCGATGCGCTGATGGCGCCCACGGCGCTCTACGTCAAGCCCATCCTCGAATTGCTGGGCAGGCATGACCTGCACGCCATGGCGCACATCACCGGCGGCGGCCTGACGGAAAACATCATCCGTGTCATCCCGGAAGCCCTCGCGCTGGACATCCAGGCAAGCGCGATCGTGTTGCCGCCCGTGTTCGACTGGCTGCAGCGGGAAGGCGCGGTGTCGATGCCGGAAATGTGGCGGACCTTCAATTGCGGCGTCGGCTTCGTGCTGGTGGTGTCGCCCGGCGACGTTGCTGCCGTCGCATCCGACCTGGAGCGACTGGGCCTGTCCCACCGCCAGATTGGCGGCGTCGTGGCTGCCAGCGGCGGCGAACGCGTCCGAATCGGCTGATCGCCATGCTCCGGATCGCGGTGCTGGCGTCGGGCCGCGGCAGCAACCTGCAGGCGCTGATCGATGAGGTCATCGCAGGCAGGCTTGATGCGCGGATCGTCGGCGTATTTTCCGACAAGGCCGACGCCGGCGCCGTGCAGCGCGCGCGAGCGGCGGGCGTTCCTTGCGAGGCGCTTGAACCGCGCGGCTTCGCATCGCGCGCGGCATTCGATGACGCGTTGTTCAGCCGCATCGATGCCTGCCGACCGGACCTGGTTGTCTGCGCGGGCTACATGCGCCTGATCAGCTCCAACGCCGTCGACGCGCGTCGCGGGCGGCTGCTCAACATCCATCCCTCGCTGCTGCCCGCATTCAAGGGCCTGCACACGCACGCGCAGGCACTGGCGGCGGGCGTCCATGAACATGGCGCGAGCGTCCACTTCATCACCCCCGACCTCGACGGCGGCCCGGTGATCGCGCAGGCCCGTGTTCCCGTGCTTGCGGGCGACGACGCGGAGTCCCTGGCCAGGCGGGTGCTGGCGCGCGAGCACAAGTTGCTGCTGGGGACCCTGCGGCTGTTCGCTGCCGGCCGCGTGGCCCTGGAGGGCGAAGCGATCCACGTCGATGGCAGGCCGCTGGCGACCCCGCTTCAGCTGGCAGCCAACAACGACTTCCCATGATGTGCCGCTGATGTCCCGACTCCCTTCCCTCGCACTGCTGCTGATCCTGCCCTGGGCCGTGCATGCCGATGCGCCGGCTGCGGCGACGCTGGAGCCGTTCCAGGCGACCTACCAGGTGTTCCACGGCGGTCGCGAGCTCGGCGAGGCCACCATGCAGCTGGTGCATGTGGATGGCCCGCGCTGGCGTATCGACCTCGCGATGCGAGGCAGCGGCCTGATGCGGCTCACCGGGCTCAATCTGCAACAAAGCACGCTGTTCGACACCAACGGCCACGACTATCGCCCGCTGTCACAGAGCACGGTGAAGCGCGCGTTCCTGTCGAGCCGGAAGACCGTCGGCCTGTATGACTGGAACCGACGGATCGCCAACTGGACGGGTGACATCAGGAAAGACCACGCGGGTCCGGTCGCGCTGCAGGACGGCGACATGAGCGGCCTGCTGATCGACCTTGCCGTGATCCGCGATGCCAGCCCCGGCCAGGACCTGCACTACCGGTTCGTCGACGATGGTCGCGTGCGCGAGCACAACTGGGTCGTTGCACCCGAGACCGAAAACATCTCGGTCGGCGACCTGAGCTATGACGCCATGCGCGCCAACCGCATCCAGGACGGTGGCGACGACACCTTGATCTGGGTTGCATCGGGAGTTCCGACGCCAATCCGCATCCTGCAGCGCGAAGATGGCAGCGACAGTACTGATTTGCGCCTCATCCAATACAAGGGAGTTGCACCATGAGCATCCACACCCGCCGAACGAATGGCTTCAAGGCATGGACCGCCGCCGTGGCACTGCTGCTTGCCAGTGCGGGCACGCTGGCATCGCAGCCTGGCGAACTGAAGCCGTTCAATGCGGACTACCAGGCCACCTACATGGGCCTGGAGGGCAGCGGGCGGATGACGCTCGCGCCAGCCGGGGCCAATCGCTGGAAGTACAGCTTGGATATCCACAGCACCATTGCCACCCTCAGCCAGAGCACCGTGTTCGACCAGCACGATGGCCAGTGGCGCCCGTTGACCGGCAACGACTCGTCGATGCTGCTGATCCGCAGGGCGAACAAGAACGCGACGTACGACTGGGACACCGGCCAGGCGCGCTGGAGCGGTGACGTCAAGCCCGATCGCAGCGGCCCAGTCCCGCTGAAGGCCGGCGACATGGACGCGATGCTGGTCAACCTGGCGATTGCGCGCGATGTCCAGGCGGGCAAGCCACTGAACTACCGCATGGTCGACGATGGCCGCGCGAAGCAGCTCAGCTACCAGGTGGTTGGAAAGGAAGCCATCACCATCAACGGCAAGTCGCGCCAGGCGACCAAGGTCACGCGCACGGATGGCGATCGCCAGACGCTGTTGTGGGTGGTGGACGGATTGCCGGTTCCCGCGCGGATCCTGCAGCGCAAGCATGGCAGCGACGAGATGGACCTGCAGCTGAAGGCCATCCGCTGATCACGGGATGACCGACGCAAGCCCGGCACCGGGCTTGCGCGACTCAGTCGATCCGCTCGATCCCGGCGCCGAGCGCCGACAGTTTCGCCTCGATGTTCTCGTAGCCGCGATCCAGGTGGTAGATGCGGTCGATGACGGTTTCCCCGTCGGCGACAAGCCCGGCCAGGATCAGCGACGCGGACGCGCGCAGGTCCATCGCCATCACCGGCGCGCCGCTGAGCTTGTCGACGCCGCGCACGATCGCGGTATGTCCCTCGACCCGGATGTCCGCACCCAGCCGCAGCAGTTCCTGCACATGCATGAAGCGGTTCTCGAAGATCGTCTCGATCATCACGCCAACGCCGTCGGCGATGCAGTTCATCGCCATGAACTGCGCCTGCATGTCGGTGGGGAAGGCGGGATGCGGCGCGGTGGTCAGGTTGACGGCATGCGGGCGGCGGCCACCCATGTCCAGGGTGATGCTGTCGTCGGTGCAGTCGATGGTGGCGCCCGCCTCCTTGAGCTTGTCGAGGACGGCATCGAGCGTCTCCGGGCGCGCATGGGTGGCGGTGATGCGGCCGCCGGTCATCGCGGCGGCAACGAGGAAGGTTCCGGTTTCGATGCGGTCCGGCACCACGGAATGCTCGGCTCCATGCAGGCGCTCGACGCCTTCGACGACGATGCGTCCGGTGCCGTCGCCTTCGATCTGCGCTCCCATTGCACGCAGGCAGATCGCCAGGTCGATGATCTCCGGCTCCATCGCCGCGTTCTCGAGCACGGTCCGGCCCTCGGCAAGGGTCGCCGCCATCAGCACGTTCTCGGTGGCACCCACACTGACCATGTCGAAGACGACGCGCGCGCCTCGCAGGCGCTTCGCGCTGGCCTTGATGAAGCCGTGGTCAACGCTGATGTCCGCACCCAGCGCCTGCATGCCCTTGATGTGCTGGTCGATCGGCCGCGAGCCGATGGCGCAACCACCGGGCAGCGAGACTTCGGCAGCACCGTACCGCGCAAGCAACGGCCCCAGCACCAGGACCGACGCGCGCATGGTCTTGACCAGCTCATACGGCGCGACGTGGCTGTGGACCGTCCGGGGATCGATGCGGATGTTGAATGCATCGTCGATGGCGATGCCGGCGCCGAGTTCGCCAAGCAGGCGCAATGTCGTCTTGACGTCGTGCAATCGCGGCACGTTGCTGACACGGAGCACGTCGTCGCCCAGCAATCCCGCGCACAGGATCGGCAGCACCGCATTCTTCGCGCCGGAAATCCGCACGTCGCCATGGAGCGGCCTGCCGCCCTGGACAAGGATCTTCTGCACGTCAGGCGCCCGGCTCGCCGGGAGCGAGGGTCTTTAGTGCCAGGGCATGGATTTCACCGCCCATGCGGTCACCCAGCGTCGCGTACACCATGCGGTGGCGCGCCAGTGGCAGCTTGCCCCGGAACGCCTCGCACACCACCGTCGCCTCGAAGTGAACGCCGTCGGCGCCCTGGACGTCGACCCGCGCCCCTGCCAGCCCTTGTTCGATCAACTCTCGGATGCGTTCGGGGTTCATGAGGCTCCGGGCGGACGAACCGCGTAAACTGGAAGCCGTTCAGTCTAGCGGAAAGCCCCGGCCCGCATGCCGCCCGAGCCCGCAACATCCTCTTCCTTCGACCTGGCCAGCAGTGGTCGACGCGTCCTCGATCTCGAGATCCGTGGACTGCAGGCCGTGGCCGGACGCATCGATGGCGACTTCACCGCCGCCTGCAGGCTGCTGCTCGCCAGCCATGGCCGCGTGGTCTGCATCGGCATGGGCAAGTCGGGCCACATCGCCCGCAAGATCGCGGCGACGTTCGCCTCGACCGGCACGCCGGCCTTCTACGTGCATCCGGGCGAGGCCGGACACGGCGACCTGGGCATGATCACCGACGCCGACGTCGTGCTGGCGCTGTCCAACTCCGGGGAGACCGACGAGCTGCTGATGCTGTTGCCGGTGCTCAAGCGTCAAGGCAACCAGCTGATCGCGATGACCGGCCGGCCGGGCTCGACGCTCGCGCGGCAGGCTGACGTGCACCTGGACGTCAGCGTCCCGGCCGAGGCCTGCCCGCTGGCATTGGCCCCGACCACCAGCACCACCGCTGCGCTGGCGCTGGGAGACGCGCTTGCCGTCGCGCTGCTCGAAGCGCGCGGCTTCACCGCCGACGATTTCGCGCGGTCGCATCCGGCGGGTGCGCTCGGCCGGCGACTGCTGCTGCATATCACCGACGTCATGCACGCCGGGGACAAGGTCCCGCGGGTCCTGGCGGATGCCACGCTGAGCGAAGCGCTGGTCGAGATGAGTCGCAAGCGCCTGGGCATGACGGCCATCGTCGACGACACCGGGCGGCTGCTTGGCCTGTTCACCGATGGCGACCTGCGCCGCGCGCTGGACGATGCAGCCATCGACCTGCGCCAGACCCGCATCGATGCGGTGATGACGCGCAAGCCGAAGACCATCGGCATGGATGCGCTGGCCGTCGAGGCGGCGCAGATGATGGAAACCCACCAGATCAATGCGCTGCTGGTCGTCGACCCGCAGCAGCATGTCGTCGGTGCGCTCAACATTCATGACCTGTTGCGGGCTCGGGTGGTCTAAAGCTGCAAGCTAGATTGCCGTACCGCCCTGCCGATTCCCCTGGACAACATCCGATGCCCTATTCGCACACCAGCGACTTTCCCGCCGACATCCTTGCGCGTGCCGCCAAGGTGCGCCTGGCGTGCTTCGACGTGGATGGAACGCTCACCGACGGGCGCTTGGTCTTCGATAGCGATGGCCGTGAAATCAAGGCATTCCATTCGCGCGATGGCCAGGGCCTGACCTTGTTGCGGCGCGTGGGGATTCCCGTTGCATTCGTGACCGCCCGTGGCGGGGTGATCGCGGAACTGCGTGCCGCCGAACTCGGCGTGCAGGCCTTCACCAAGGTCGGCGACAAGCTCGCCTGCGTCGGTGAGATCGCCGCGGGGATGGGCATTGGAATGGACGCGGTGGCCTTCATGGGCGACGACTATTCCGACCTGGGCGTATTGCAGGCCGCAGGCCTGTCGGTGGCGCCAGCCGATGCGCACGCATGGGTGCGTGAGCGCGTGCATTGGCGCACGATCGCCTGCGGCGGCGCGGGCGCGGCACGCGAGCTTTGTGACTTGCTGCTGGCCGCACAGGGCCACGCCGACGCCATGCTCCGGCAGGCGCTGCACACCGGGCCGTTGCCGGCATGAACCGGCGCGCGGTACTCGTCGTCTCCCTGGTGCTTGGTGCAGCGTTGACCGGCTGGCTGGTGCTGCGACATCGGACGCATCCAGCGATCGGCGGCGCCGGCAATGGACGGTCGGATTTCGTGCTGCACGATTTCGAGCTGATCTCCCTGGACAGGACCGGCAAGGAGGCCTTCACCCTGCGCGCTCCGCTGCTGGAACAGACACCTGGCGCGCACACCATGGAACTGTCGTCGCCACTGTTCCTGCTGCCCGACATCGACGGGCATTACTGGACGGTGCGCTCGCACACCGGTTGGGTCAGCAGGAACCACGATGAGCTCCGCTTGCGTGGAAAGGTCGTGACCGTCAGCCCGACAGAGGATCCGCGCCGGATCACGATGAACACCGAGCAACTGAACGTCTACCCGAATACGCGCACGGCGACGTCCCAAGCCGTCGTGACCGTGACCGAACCCGGCCTTACAATGCGTGGCCGCGGCCTCCAGGCTGATCTGGCCGCGAAACGTTTCACCCTCCTTTCCCAGGCGACCGCTCGCTATGTCCCGTCCCATTGATGTCCAGTTCGCGCGCGTCCTGCTGGCTTGCGTGCTGGCTTGCACGACAACCATGGCGTGGGGCCGGACAACCGACCGCAGGCAGCCAATGGATGCCGAAGCCAACCAGAACACCTGCTCCCTGGGTGATGCGGGCCAGTGCGTGATGACCGGCAACGTGCAGATCAACCAGGGATCGCTGGATATCAGCGCTGCCAAGGCGACCATTTTCCGCGACGGCGGGGATATCAGCCGGGCGTTGCTCAGCGGAAGCCCTGTCGTGCTGAAGCAGCAGATGGACGACGGCACGCCGATGACCGCACATGCGAACAACGTGGATTACAACCTCAGCACCGACGTTGTGATCTTCACCGGTGATGTCGTCATCCAGCAGCCGCGCGGCACGATGAGCGGCCAGCGCGTGGTCTACAACCTGAAGACCGGCAACGTCGACAGCGGTGGCGAGGGCAACGGCCGCGTCAAGATGCGCATCATGCCGAGGAATGCAGCCCCGGCGACGCCGCCGCCCGCCGCCACCAAGACCACGCCCTGATGCTGGTCGCCGAAGGGCTGCGCAAGCGATATCGCTCACGCGAAGTTGTCCATGACTTCGGCCTGACCCTTGATGCGGGCGAGGTCGTCGGATTGCTCGGCCCCAATGGCGCGGGCAAGACCACCTGCTTCTACATGATCGTCGGCCTGGTGCCGGCCGATGCGGGAAGGATCGTCCTCGATGGCCGCGATATCACCGCCGAGCCCATGTACACACGCGCCAAGCTGGGCGTGGGCTACCTCCCGCAGGAACCCTCCGTGTTCCGCAAGCTCAGCGTGGCCGACAACCTGCGGCTGGTGCTGGAATTGCGGCCTGACCTGGATCGGGCCGGGCGCGAGGCCGAACTGGCCAGCCTGATGGACGAGCTGCAGGTGGCCCACGTGGCCGACCAGAGCGGCGCCAGCCTGTCGGGCGGTGAGCGCCGCCGCGTCGAGATCGCCCGCGCGCTCGCCGCCAAGCCCCGCCTGATGCTGCTGGACGAACCCTTCGCGGGCGTGGATCCCATTTCCGTGGGCGAAATCCAGCGCATCGTCCGCCACCTGAAGAACCGCGGCATCGGTGTCCTGATCACCGACCACAACGTGCGCGAGACCTTGGGCATTTGCGACCGCGCGTATATCCTCAACGAAGGCGGCGTGCTCGCGCAGGGGGCTCCGGACGCGCTGCTGGCGAATCCCGACGTGCGTCGCGTCTACCTGGGCGAATCCTTCCGTCTCTGACCGCAACGCCGTCCTTCTCCCGGACGTGTCCCTGGTCATGAAGCCGCGTTTGCAGACATCGATGGGCCAGCAACTGGTACTGACGCCTCAGTTGCGCCAGGCCATCCACCTGCTGCAGCTGTCCGCCCTCGAACTGGACGCCGAACTCGCCGAAGCGGTGGAAACCAACCCGCTGCTCGACTGGGCCGAACCTGAGCCGATCCGTACCGGGTCCGACGGCGACGGGAGCGCGCCCGAGGGCGATGGCGGCGATTCGTTCGGTGCGGACGATGCACCACCGTGGACGCGGGGCGAAGATGCCTGGCAGCAGCGCGTGGGCCCATCGTCCGATGGCGACGAGGACGAGGGCGATGCCGCCGATCGCATCGCCGAGCCGCAAACGCTGCAGGACCACCTGCAATGGCAACTGCACCTGACGCACCTGTCGCCCCGCGATCGCCGGATCGGACTGACGCTGATCGATGCCATCGATGACGATGGCTATCTTCGCGAGCCATTCGCCGCGCTGCGCGAGGCATTGGTCCCCGAGCTCGTCGTCACCGACGAGGAACTGCTCGTGGTCCTGCACCAACTGCAACGATTCGACCCTGCCGGCGTTGGCGCCCGCAACCTGGGCGAATGCCTGTCGCTGCAGCTCGCCCCGTTGCCGGACGAAACCCCGGGCAAGACGCTGGCGTTGCGCATCACGCAAGGGCCGATCGATCGCCTGCCGAAAATCGGCATCGACGGGGTCGCAGCCGAACTGCAATGCCCGGTCGAAGACGTGTCGCAGGCGCTGCAACTGCTGCGTTCGCTGGATCCGCGCCCCGGCGCGCAGATCGGCAGCCTGCCGACAGATACCTACATCACGCCGGACTGCGTGATCTGGCGCCAGCATGGCGTCTGGCGGGTGGCCTTGGCGAGCGGGCGCGCGCCGCGCCTGACCATCCATCGCGGCTACGAACAGATGATCGGCAGCGCCGGCACCAGCGACGCCGGCTACCTGCGCGGACGCCTGCAGGAAGCACGCTGGCTGTTGCGCAATATCGAAGCGCGCGGTGAAACCCTGACCAAGGTCGTGCGCTGCCTGGTGCGACAGCAGTCGGGCTTCCTTGAATTCGGTGCGCAGGCGCTGCGGCCGTTGACGCTGCGCGAGGTGGCGTCGGAGGTCGGCCTGCACGAGTCGACCGTGTCGCGGGCGATTTCGCGCAAGTACGTTCGCACCCCGCGGGGCACCGTCGCACTGCGCAGTTTCTTTGCCTCCGGCATCGACAGCGAGGGCGGCGGGGAAACCTCCAGCATCGCCATCCAGACCATGCTCCGACGCCTGATCGACGCCGAGAACCCGCGCAAGCCCCTGTCGGACGCACGCCTCGCCGACACGCTCAAGGCGGCCGGGGTTCCGGTGGCGCGCCGCACGGTGGCCAAATACCGGGAAGCAATGGGCATTGCCTCGTCGCAGGAACGTGTTCGCCTGGCCTGACCGGGACGCCATGGATGCGGATATGCTGGTATCCAGCTCCGATTCAGAATTCCTTCACGGCAGCCATCCCGTTCCGGGTGATGCTGTCCTACCCAGTCGCTAGAGGAGTTTGCCGATGCGCATCGAAACCCACGGCCAGCAGATCGACGTCACTCCCCCGCTCCGCGACTATGTCCAGACCCGGTTTGCGCGGCTCGGCCGCCATTTCGAACAACCCATCGATGTCCGCGTGCTGCTGAGCCTGGATCCGCCTGATCATCGCGCCGAGGCCACTGTCAAATTCAACGGCCGGACCCTGCATGCCGATGCGTCGGCGCTCGACATGTACGCGGCCATCGACCTGCTGAACGACAAACTCGACCGCCTGCTGCTGAAACACAAGGAAAAGATGGTCGATCACCATCGCGGTGAAAGCCCGGCGCGCAGCGGCGATTTCGCCTGACTGCCGTCCAGTCCCGCCCATGCTGTCCCTGTCCGAGTTCCTGACGCCGGACCGCATCGTCGTCATGGACGATCCGGGCAACCGCGACGCCGTCATCGATGCAGCCGCGCGGCTGCTTGCAGACGCCTCCCTGCAATCGGTATCGGCAGTGGTGGACAGCCTGCGCCAGCGCGAGCGCATGGGCAGCACCGCGATCGGCCATGGTGTTGCGATCCCGCATGGTCGCAGCGATGTCTTTCCCGACACGCGCGCCGCGTTCCTGCGCTTGCGGCCCGGGGTCGACTTCGAGGCCGGCGACGGCTTGCCGGTCGACCTCGTCTTCGCCATGTCGGTGCCGGAGCATTTCACGCAGCGACACCTGCAATTGTTGTCCGACCTGGCGCAGCGATTCGGTGATGCGGACTTCCGCGCGGCACTGCGCCAGGCTCCCGATGCCGGCGCGCTGCGCAACACCCTGCTGGCGACGGCATGACCGCGCGCATCACGGCACGCGAGTTGTTCGAACAACAACGCGAACGCCTGGACCTGCGTTGGCTGGCTGGCGAGGAAGGCGGCATCCGCGTGCTCGAGTCCGGGGATACCGTCTCACGGCGTCCATCATTGGCCGGATACCTCAACGCCATCTATCCCAACAAGGTGCAGATCCTCGGAACCGAGGAACTCGCCTGGCTGGACGGCCTGGATTCGCGCCTGCGCTGGGAGACCATCGCCAAGATCGTCGGCTTCGGCCCGCTGGCGCTGGTCATCAGCAAGGACCAGCCCTGCCCCGAGGACCTGCGCATCGCGGCCGAGGAATTCGGCACGCCGCTGTGGACGTCCCCCAAGCGCGGCCATGAACTGCTCAACCATCTCCAGTACCACCTCGCGCGGACGCTGGCGCCACGCGTCACGTTGCACGGCGTGTTCATGGAGATCTATTCCATCGGCGTGCTGATCACAGGCGAATCGGGTTCGGGCAAGAGCGAGCTCGCGCTGGAACTGATCACCCGCGGCCATCGCCTGGTCGCCGACGATGCACCGGAATTCACCCAGATCGCCCCGGACGTGCTCGATGGCACCAGCCCCGAAATGCTGCAGGACATGCTGGAAGTCCGCGGCCTTGGGGTGCTCGACATCCGGCAGATGTTCGGCGACACCGCCGTCAAGAAGAACAAATACCTGCGCCTGATCGTGCACCTGACGCAGCCGCACCTGGATGTCGCCCCCGGCGGCATCGAACGCATCACCGGCGACATGGGCGTGCGCCGCGTGCTGGATCTGGACGTCCCCAGGATCACGCTGCCGGTCATGCCCGGCCGCAACCTCGCCGTGCTGACCGAAGCCGCCGCGCGCGCGCATATCCTGCGCGCCAAGGGCGTCGATCCAGCGGCGGCGTTCATGGCGCGCCACAGCCACTTCCTCGAGCGCTCGTCATGACCGCGCAGCCGGCACCCTCGCTCATCATCGTCAGCGGCATGTCCGGATCCGGCAAGTCGGTCGCGCTCAACACGCTCGAGGACCTCGGCTTCTACTGCGTGGACAACCTGCCGGCGGAACTGCTGCCGGATTTCGTACGCAACGTGACGCGCGACGCAGGAGCCGCGGAAAAACTCGCGGTCGGCATCGACGTGCGCAACCGCAACACCGACCTGTCGAACATCCCCGAATGGTTGTCGGCGGTCGGCGCCCTGGGCCTGGATCCGCGACTGGTGTTTTTCGACACCGCGGACGCGGGCCTGCTCAAGCGTTATGCCGACACCCGGCGGCGTCACCCGCTCAGCCACCTCGGGCTTGCGTTGGCCGATGCGATTTCGCTCGAACGCCAGGTCCTCAAGCCACTGCGCCAGATCGCCGACGCCGTGATCGACACCAGCGATCTCAACGTTCACCAGCTGCGGCGGCAGGTGATCACCCAGTTCGGACTCACGGCGGACGACTCGCTGTCGTTGCTGTTCGAGTCCTTCGCTTACCGCCGTGGCGTACCGCCGGACGCCGATTTCGTGTTCGACGCCCGCGTGTTACCCAACCCGCATTGGGACCCGCAGTTGCGTCCGCTGTCGGGCCGCGACGAATCGGTTCGCGCCTTCCTGGAAACGCAGGAGGATGTCTGCGCGTACGTCACCCAGGTGGAGCAGTTCCTCGACAGCTGGCTGCCGCGCCTGCGCTCGGATACCCGCAGTTACGTCACCGTGGCTTTTGGCTGCACCGGTGGGCGGCATCGCTCCGTGTACCTCGCCGAGCGCCTGGCCCGGCATTTCCGCGCAAACGACTGGGGCGAGGTCGCCGTCTACCACCGGGAACTGGATTAGCCGCCAACGCCCGAGCGGTCGAGGCAGACCGTGCGCTGCCCGAAGGGAAGCTTCCAGCCAATCCCGCGCGTCTGCTAACTTGCCTGCATGGCCGTCGGCATCCTCCTCGTCACCCATCCCGGCATCGGTCCTGCGCTGATCGCGTCGGCGACGCGGCTGTTGCGCCAGTTGCCGTTGCGGACCGAGGCGTTCGAGGTCGCCTACGACGCCGATGCCGACCTGCTGCTGCCCCAGGCAAGTGCGGCGCTGCGACGCGTGGATGGTGGCGAGGGCGTGCTGGTATTGAGCGATCTCTACGGCGCGACGCCCAGCAACCTGGCCGCGCGGATCGCCCGCATCGGCACGCCGGTCCGTCGCGTGTCGGCGCTGAACCTGCCCATGCTGCTGCGGGTGATGAACTACGCCGACATGTCACTGGACGAACTTCCGGCGATTGCCGCCGCAGGCGCCCGCAATGGCGTCGTTGTCGACGATGCCTGAGGAAGCCCGTCCATGATCGAACGCGAACTGCTCGTCGGTAACCGCCTGGGCCTGCACGCGCGTGCAACGGCGCGCCTGGTGCAACTGCTCTCGGGTTATCGCTGCAATGCGACGCTCGCAGCCAAGGGGCGCGAGGTCAACGCCAAGAGCATCATGGGCGTGATGCTGCTGGCGGCCGGGCCAGGCACGGCAGTCGTGTTGCGCGTCGATGGCAGCGATGAAGCCGCTGCGGCCGACGCCGTCGCCGATCTGTTCACGCGCAATTTCGACGAGGCGGGCTGATGCGGCTGGTGCTCAATGCACACGGTGCATCACGCGGAAGCGTGCTGGGCCGCGCGCGCGTCCGCTTGCCGCATGTCCTCGAGGTCGCCGAGGCCCATGTCGAGGACGTCGACGCCGAACTCGTCCGTTTGCACGACGCCATCCATGTCGTCCGCGGGGAAATGCGGGTTCTCCAGGAACGGCTGCAAGGCGCACTCGCGTCGGAGGTCGGCGAGTTCCTCGACCTGCATGCGCTGTTGCTGGACGACCCGGAGTTGCTCCAGGGCCTGGACACGCTGATCCGCACCGGGCATTACACCGCCGACTACGCCCTGCGGCTGCAGCGCGACCGCATCGCCGGCGTATTCGCCGGCATGGACGACGCCTACCTGCGCAGCCGGATCGACGACATCGACCAGGTCATCGGCAGGCTGCACGCGGCGCTGCACCGACGCGCGGCCGACACCGGCGGTGTTGCTGGCGAAATCCTCGTCGCCGACGGCATCGCGCCCACCGAATTGCTGCAATTGCAGGCGCAGGGCGTCATGGCCGTGATCACGGCCGGCGGCAGCATGCTGTCGCACAGTGCGATCCTGGCGCGCAGCCTGCACCTGCCGTTGGTGGTCGGCGCAACCAAGGCACTGCAGAAGATCAACGACGGCGACGTGCTGGTGGTCGATGGCGGTACCGGACTGATCATCCGCGAACCCGACGCGATCGACCTGCGCGCGCATCGCACCCGCGCCAGGGAATACGCGCGCGAGCGCAAGCAGCTCAATCGCTTGCGGCGGGAACCTTCGCGCACGCTCGACGGCGTCGACATCAAGTTGTGGGCAAATGCCGAATCGCGCGAAGACGTCGCCGAGGCGCATGCGCTCGGCGCGGCGGGCGTCGGCTTGTACCGCACCGAATTCCTGTTCCTCAACAGCCCGCAGCTGCCGGACGAGGAGACACAGTTCAGGGCGTATCGCGACGTGGTGCTGGGCATGACCGGCCGCACGGTGACGATCCGCACGCTCGATGTGGGCGCCGACAAGGCTGACCGGACTGGACTGGCTCTGTCCAATGAACCCAATCCCGCGCTGGGTGTCCGTGGCGTGCGGCTGTCGCTGTTGCGCGACGCGCTGTTCGAGACGCAACTGCGCGCAATGGTCCGCGCATCGGGCTACGGGCCGGTTCGGATCCTGGTGCCGATGGTGTCCTGTCGCGAGGAAATGGTTTCCGTCCGGGCGCTGCTCAAGCGCGTCGTCGCCGACCTGCAACGCGAAGGCCACGCCATGGCCGAGGGCATTCCGCTCGGGGCGATGATCGAGGTCCCGTCGGCCGCCATCGCGTTGCCCGGCTTCATCGGCCTGCTCGACTTCCTGTCGATCGGGACCAACGACCTGGTGCAATACCTGCTCGCGGTGGACCGCAACAACGAATCGCTCGGGGATCTTTACACGCCCCTGCATCCGGCCGTACTGCGGATGTTGCACGGCATCGTCGCATTGGCGAACCGACGCTCGAAACCGGTCTCCGTCTGCGGGGAAATGGCCGCCGACCCGGTACTTGCACCGCTTCTGCTGGCGTTGGGCCTCAATGAGCTGAGCCTGCATCCGGCGACGCTGCTGGAGGTGCGACAGGCGATACGCGGGTGCGACTTCGGCGCTCTTCGCGACAATGTCCCTGCCTTGCTGCGCGCGCATGACCGCAAGGCCATCGTGAAGTGGATGCAGGCCTTCGCGACCGTGCAGGCAGCCTGACACGCGCCGCCAATGGCAGCGCATGACCGGGGTGCTGCAAAGGGGATTTCTGCAGGAGAACCGTGCAGGAACCGGCATGTCGGGGGATAATGCCCGCATGAACGCCTGATCACGGTCGCGCCCTCGGGATGCGACGCATACCGGAGGCCCGAATGGCCGAAGCCGTCCGCCACGACAAGACCGCGCGCCAGCTGCGGCTGCTTTCCGACGCGCTGGACAGCGGTCGCCTCGGCCCGGTGCGTCGGCTGGTCAACACGCTGTCGCCGGCTGAAATCGGCAACCTGCTCGAGTCCCTGCCGCCTGGCGAACGAACGGTCGTGTGGGGCCTGGTCGATCCCGAGGACGACGGCGAGGTGCTGCTGCATGTCGGCGACGACGTGCGCGAAGGCCTGCTCGCGGACATGGATCCGGACGAAATCGTCGCCGCCGTCGAGGATCTCGACATCGACGACCTCGCCGACCTCGTGGAGGACCTCCCCGACACCGTCATCGACGAAGTCCTCAAGTCGATGGACCGCGAAAACCGCGAGCGGCTCGAGCAGGTGCTGTCTTATCCGGAGGACAGTGCCGGGCGCCTGATGAACCCCGACGTGGTGACCGTGCGCGCCGACACGACGGTCGATGTCGTGCTGCGCTACCTGCGCCTGCGCGGTGAGCTTCCGGACCACACCGACCATATCTACGTCGTCAGCCGCCGCCACCAGTACCTGGGCCGGATCGCGCTGCAGTCGCTGCTCACGCACGAGGCCAGCACCCCGATCAACGAACTGATCGACGGTGAACAGCCGGCAATCGACGTCGAGGAATCCTCAGGCAGCGTTGCGCGCAAATTCTCCGACCACGACTGGATCTCCGCGCCGGTCGTCGACGACAACAACATCCTGCTCGGACGCATCACCATCGATGACGTCGTCGACATCATCCGCGATCAGGCGGAGCACCAGGCATTGGGCGCTGCCGGCCTGGACGAGGACGAAGACCTCTTCAGCCCGGTCAAGCGCGCGACCAAGCGCCGCCTGCTGTGGCTGACGATCAACCTGGGGACGGCCTTCCTCGCATCGGCCGTCGTTGGTCAGTTCCAGGGCGTGATCGCGCACATCGTGGCGCTGGCGGTGTTGATGCCGATCGTGGCGGGGATGGGCGGCAACGCGGGTACGCAGGTCCTGGCGCTGGTCGTTCGCGGCCTCGCGCTGGGGCAGCTGGGCGCTTCCAACGTGCAGGTGCTGATCTGGAAGGAAATCCGCGTGGCGTTGTTGAACGGACTCGCGCTGGGCACCCTGCTCGGGGCGATCGTGTGGCTGTGGTTCGGCGAGTTGCCACTGGCACTGGTGATCGCCAGCGCGCTGACCATCAACCTGTTTGCCGCGGCGCTGGCCGGCGTGCTGGTGCCGGTGACGCTGAAGCGACTGGGTTTCGATCCGGCACTGGCGGGCGGCGTGATCCTGACGACCGTCACCGACGTGATGGGCTTCCTGAGTTTCCTCGGGCTGGCGTCGCTGGTGTTGTTACGCTGAAGACCACTTCAGGCAGTGGCCGATGTCCGCCATGGCGTGATGTGTCGCGATGATCGCGCTGCCCCTCGCCTGCTGCGCATGCAGCG
Source organism: Lysobacterales bacterium (assembly GCA_038222295.1). Taxonomy (GTDB): domain Bacteria; phylum Pseudomonadota; class Gammaproteobacteria; order Xanthomonadales; family Xanthomonadaceae; genus Cognatiluteimonas. The sequence continues at coordinate 7,290 of JBBRHT010000006.1, read as the reverse complement.
TCGTGCCCATGCAGCCGGACAGCGGACGCTTCGTCCAGCGCGATCTCGTGATGGCGGGAACCACCTGCCGCTACCAGGTGTTCGTGCCGCTCGAGGACGATCGCCGCACCGCCGCCGCACGGAAAGCCGTCGGCAATGACGTGCGTTACAGCGAATTGCCCGACGCCAACCAGAACGCCTGGGATCCCGCCTACGCGAGCCCGGACCTGTGGACTTGGCTGTTTGCCCAGCACCGATAAGGGAATCGATCCGGCAGGCGAACGCATTCGCTCAGCCCAATAATTCCTCGAGCACGGCCATCCGCACGGCGACGCCATTGGACACCTGGCGCAGGATCAGCGATTGCGCTCCGTCCGCAACGGCATCGTCGATCTCGACACCGCGATTCATCGGCCCCGGATGCAGTACGACGGCGTCACGGGCGGCGCGACGCAGGCGTTCCGCCGTCAGGCCGTAGTCGCGGTGGTAATCGTCGATTGAGCTGATCAGCCCTTCCTGCATGCGTTCGCGCTGCAAGCGCAGCATCATCACGGCATCGACGCCATCCAGCGCCGCGTCCAGGTCCCCGATCACTTCGCAGCCCTGCAAGGTGGCGTCGTCCGGCAACAATGCATCCGGTCCGCAGACGCGGATATCGCGTGCGCCCAGCGTCCGCAACGCCTGCAGGTCCGAGCGCGCGACCCGCGAATGCCGCACGTCGCCAACGATCAATACCTTCAGCGCCGAAAAGTCGTCGCCCTTGGCCTGGCGCAAGGTCAGCATGTCGAGCAGGCCCTGCGTGGGATGGGCCTTGCGGCCATCGCCGGCATTGACCAGCGCCGTCCCCGCATTGGCGTCCTGGGCCAGTGCCGCGACCGCGCCGCCGGCCTGGTGCCGCACCACGAATCCCCGCACGCCCATCGCCTCGATGTTCTTCAGCGTATCAAACGCGGTCTCGCCCTTTGTCGCCGACGACACCGATGCGTCGAACCCCAGCACGTCTGCCCCGAGCCGCGTCGCGGCGAGCTGGAAGCTCGAACGGGTGCGTGTCGAGGGCTCGAAGAACAACGTGCACACGGCCTTGCCGGCGAGCACGCCACGCAGGCTCGTGCCCTCCTGCGCATGCTCGTGCAACTGCTGCGCGCGGTCGAGCAGTCGCACCAGCACGTCGCGCGGCAGGCCGTCGAGCGTGATCAGGTGGCGAAGACGGCCACTGGAGTCGAGTTGTTCTGTCATCGGTGCGGCATCCGGCGTTCGGCCCAAGGTTGGCTCGGCGTGGTCCATTGTCGGCGCAGCCCTATGCCACCGGCTGCGCATCGTCCGGAGCGGCCAGCCAGCGCTCGACGATGACGGCGGCGGCGACCGCGTCCAGCACTGCCGCGTCGCGTCGCTTCCTGCGTCCGCTGGCACGATCGGTGGCGAACCGTTGCGCGGCATCGATGGAGCTTGCACGCTCGTCCACCAGCACGACGGGCAATGAAAAACGGGCGCGCAGGTCGGTGGCGAACGCATGCGCGAAGGTACGGATGGGCTGATCGCCGCCATCCAGGGTCATCGGGTCGCCGACGATGAAGCCATCCGGCCGCCATTCCTTGTGCAGGCGGTCGATCGCCGCCCAGTCCGGGCGCTGTCCGTGCACCTCGACAACAGCCAACGCGCGCGCGCCATGCCCGAAGGCGCTGCCGACCGCGACCCCGATCCGGCGCATCCCCACGTCGAATCCAAGTACGGTTCCATCGCGACGGATCCCCTCTGGCGGGGCGGCGCTCGCTGGAATGTCCTCGGCCTCAGGCATGCCCGCTGTAGTCGGCCATGCGCGCCATGTCGACGCCAATGCGCGCGGCGGCTGCCTGCCAGCGCTGTTGCAGCGGCATCGCAAACAGGATTTCACCATCGCAGGGAGCGGTCAGCCAGCTGTTGTCGACCAGCTCATGCTCCAGTTGCCCGGCGCCCCAGCCTGCGCATCCCAGGGCGACCGCCACATGCCGGGGCCCTTCGCCACGCGCCATGGCCTCCAGGATATCGCGCGAGGTGGTCACGGACAGGCCTTCGGCGATCCCGAGACTGGAATCCCACTGATCCCTGCCGTCATGCAGCACGAAGCCGCGTTCGGGATGGACCGGGCCACCGGCGAGCACCGGTTGCGCGCACAGTGCAGCGTCCTCGCTGCTGATGCCCATCTGTTCGAAGACCTCGCCCAGCGTGTATTCCGCAGCGCGGTTGACGACCACCCCCATGGCGCCTTCGGCGCCGTGTTGGCAGATCAGCGTCACGGTTCGTGCGAACGGAGAATCGGCCAGCGCCGGCAGCGCAATCAGGAATTGGTTGGCGAGGCTATCCGGGGCGTCCACGGGGCATTCTAGCGTGACGTGCGGACGCGTGGCGGCTGCGGTGACGCGCACACCGCAACAGCCATGTCCCACTTGCCAGCTCTCTATCGTTGGAACGGTCATTGGTATCCGGAGACATGCGCGTCGCCGGGTCGCTCGGGCACGTGGCAAAGCTGCTGGACCACGAGCCGGAAGCCTTCGTCATCGCATGAAAGACGCTGGATGACGCTCCAATGGAAACCTTGTTACTTGTTGATGATGATCGGGTTGGTCGTGGTCGCTGCGAGTGACAACGTCTTCGACGAATACACGGTACCGCCGACATTGACGCGCAGCATGTACGTCCAGGACCCGGTCGTGGTGGAGCTGTTGTTGGTATCGGTGATGGTGAGCTGGTTGCCGTTCGAACTCAGCGAGGGACTGCTGAATATGCCGGGCGGGGGCGCGGAGATCCATGCAAAGCCCGGGTTGGGATCGGTGAGCGCGACGAACGAGCCCGAGGCGGCGTTGCCGGTCAGTTGCCAGGTGATGGCCTGGGCATTCGGGCCCTGGCTGACCTCGTTGTCCTTGCCGTGCTGATCGACATTGACGGCCCAAGGGGTTGTGGATGTATCCAAGGTGACATTGAGATTATTTGGCATGACGTACTCCTGGGAATTGGGGAAAGGTTTGTCGCGGTACCAGTCTTGCGGGTGTTTCCATGCTCACTCTTGTGCCGACGCGGAACCGGATGCGACCAGGCGCGCTGACTGGCTGGCCGACTGCAGGCGGGCGCGGAATGCCGCGTTGACCGGGTAGCTGATGCGCGCGCGGTTCAACACGGCAAGCAGCGCCGGGTCGCGATAGCCGCCGCGCCACAGGCGTTCGATCACCGGCTGCGCTTCGGCGTTCTTGTCCAGCGAGAGCAGCGCCTCCACCCGGAGTGCCAATACGCGCGGATCGCCACTGCCAGGAACCTGCAGCGCATTCAATGCTTCGTGGCGTTGTTGCATCGAGGCCGCCGCGTCGTCTGGCTCCGTCAAGTCGGCCAGCAGCAGCTTCGTCGCCATCGCCGCCAACACGGTGGCGCGGTCATCAGGCTGTCGCGCGCGCAGCGGATCGAGCATTGCCAGTGCGGCCTTGGCCTGCGCTCGGGCGGCGTCTGCCCGCCCCAAGGCCCGTGACTGTTCGGCCTGTTCCAGCTGGGCTTCAGCCAGTTCGCGCTGCCAGGCGGTATTGGCCTGGTCCTGTTTCACCAGCGCGCGGAAGATCGATATCGATTGGGTCGCCAGCACTTCCGCTGCGGGCAAGTCGCCGCCCAGGCGCAGCAATCGGCTCAACTGCCCGGCATACAGCGCACCGTCTTCCTGGACGCTGGCGTTGTTCGGATCGACGACCTTGAGCTGGGCGACGATCTCAACTGCCTGCCGCAGGTTGTGCATCCCCGTTTCGACATCGCCCGCCAAGGCGAGCGTGCGCCCGAGCGTCGCGCGCGTGATGGCCAATTTTTCACGTTGGCTGTTGTCCTTGCGGTCGCGTGCGGAGAGTCTCGCCTCGATCGCATCATCGGCGGCGTATTGGGTAATGGCCGTCTCGAGATCACCACGCAGCAGCGCCATCTTGCCGAGATTGTTGTGCGCCAGCCCCAGTTGCGCGGCCCAGTCGTTGTTGCCGGGCTGCGCGGCAGCGAGCTTCCCGCTCAGCGCGAGCATGCTCCGGTATTGGACCGTAGCGTCATCGAAATGCCCCCGCGCTTCCAGCACGTGGCCGATATTGTTGTCGATGCCTGCCAGTTGAAACTGCAGCTGCAGGTCGCCGGGCGCCAGCGCCTGGGCACGCCGCAGGACCGCCTGCGATGACAGGAAGTCCTGCAACGCCCCGTCCAGCTGTCCCTGGTACCAATGATTCGTCCCGAGGAAGGCCCAGCTTTGTGCATAGGCGAGCTGCCGTGCCGTATCGTGCGGCGCGGCCGCAGCCAGAGCGGCAGTGAATCGCATCGACGACCGGTAAGCGTCCATCGCGGCGGGCAGGTGGCCCTGGTCGGTGCGGACGCTGCCGATCTTCTCCAGTGCCTTGGCACGCTGGGCCAGGGCTTCATCGGTGACATCGGTGGTCGGCAACGACTGAAAGTACTGCATCGCCTGGTTGTCGACGGCTTCCATGATGTCGGCGCGCTGGACCTGCGCCAGCTTGTCGTTGAGGTCGCCGAGCATGAAGGCCACCAGGTGCTCGGCCTGTTTCTGCCGGCGCTCGGCGGTCTGGCGCGCGACTTCAGCGCCATTGCGGGCGATGACGGCGCTGATCGCCAAGGCCGTGGTCAGGGCCATGATCGACAGCGCCACCGCCGTCACGGTGGCCAGGCGCCGGTTGCGGCGTTGCTGCTCGCGCTGGCGCAGCGCGTCAAAGCCGACGTCGAGCAATCCGGCGATGAGTTTGAGCTTGGCGTTGTTGCGGCCATCCTTGCCGGCGCGCGCGTCGGCTGCGATCGGCTCGGTGCGGGCATCGCTTGGCGCGCCGTCGGACCCGACCCGGTAGCGCAAGGCCGGGGCGAAGCACTCTTCGGCGGCATGACCGGGTATGTCGCTGGCATTGGGCTCGCCGTCGACGATCAGGCAGAAAACCCGCTCCTCACGCCCCAACCGCTTGAATTCTTGAACTTCCTCGTTGACCCAGCGCGAAGCGGCCGAGCGCGGCGAACAGATGACGATCAGGTTGGCCGATTGTGCAAGCGCCTCATTGACCTTGCGATTGAGGTCCGTGGCACTGGGGAGTTCGTCGCGATCGCGGAAGATCGGTGCCAGGCGCCTGGGGATCGGGCCGACGGCCGTTTCCTGGCCCACCAACCGCGATGGGACCGGATAGGTCTCAAGGGCCTTGTGCAGCCAGTCGCCCCACCGCCGGTCGGCATGGCTGTAACTGATGAACGCGAAATACCTGGAATGGGCCATCGGGATCCCGCAGGCGCCGCATCGCCGCGGAGTCGCCTCCGCTCGCGACGTCTCCCGCGGCCAGGCCCGACACCCGGCCCCACCCGCCGAAGTCCGGCATCGACATCAGGACAACGGCAGGATGCGGCCAATGCGGACAGGTCGCAGCGGCCTTTGCGCTGCGAACCAGGTCGACCCGGAGCTCAGGACCGGCCCACGGTTTGGCAGGGCGGCCAATCGGGAACGGCCGCCAGACGCTCCAACCGCAGCCTTGCGGCCTAGCGACTTGCAGCGCACCGGGGGAGGATCGCGCGGTGCGCTGGCTGGTGGGCCTAACGCGCTTCGGCAACCTCGACGCCATCCAGTCCCTGGGACAGGGTCCGGGCGTCGCCGCCTTGCGCCAGCTTGATGCGCAGGCGTACCTCGTTGGCCGAGTCGGCGTAGCGCAGCGCATCCTCGTAGGAGATCTCGCCAGCCTGGTAGAGCTCGAACAGGGCCTGGTCGAAGGTCTTCATGCCAAGGTTGATGGATTCCTTCATCACGTCCTTGAGCTTGTGGATCTCGCCTTCGCGGATGTAATCCTGGACCAGCGGCGTGCCCAGAAGGATCTCCATCGCCACGCGGCGCGTCTTGCCATCCGGACTTGGGATCAGCTGCTGGGCAACGACGCCCTTGAGGTTCAGCGACAGGTCCATCAGCAGCTGGCCGCGGCGGTCTTCGGGGAAGAAGTTGATGATGCGGTCCATCGCCTGGTTGGCATTGTTGGCGTGCAGCGTGCACAGCACCAGGTGGCCGGTTTCGGCGAACGCGATGGCGTGGTCCATGCCTTCACGGGTCCGGACCTCGCCGATCATGATCACGTCGGGCGCCTGGCGCAGGGTGTTGCGCAATGCCGCGTCCCAGCTGTCGGTGTCGATGCCGACCTCGCGCTGCGTGATGATGCAGCCCTCGTGCTTGTGCACGAACTCGATCGGGTCCTCGATCGTGATGATGTGGCCGGTCGAATTCTGGTTGCGGTAGCCGATCATGGCCGCGAGCGACGTCGACTTGCCCGTGCCGGTCGCGCCGACGAAAATAATGATGCCGCGCTTGGTCATCGCCAACGTCTTGATGATCGGCGGCAGGTTCAATTCCTCGACGGTGGGAATCTTGGTCTCGATCCGGCGAAGCACCATGCCGACCTGGTTGCGCTGGTAGAAGCAGCTGACGCGGAAGCGGCCGACACCGGACACGCCGATCGCGAAGTTGCACTCGTGGGTGCGCTCGAATTCCTCGCGTTGCGGCGGCGACATCACGTTGAGCACCAGGTCACGGCTCTGCTGCGGCGTCAGCGGGTTCTGCGTGATGGGCGCGATCTTGCCATTGACCTTCATCGACGGCGGCATGCCCGCGGTGATGAACAGGTCCGACGCCTTCTGGTGCGCCATCAGCTTGAGGAACGAGGTGAAATCGATGGTGCTCATTGCATGGCTCCAATAACCGGCAGCCGGTCATCGGCGGCCGGAACACACAGGCGCATCTACAGCGATCCGGCTGCAATCCTCAGTCGAACAAACGCTTGTCCTTGGCGTAATCGCGCGCCTGCTGCTTGGTGACCATGGAGCGCTTCACCAGGTCCTGCAGGTGCTGGTCCAGGGTCATCATGCCGTACTGCTGGCCGGTCTGGATCGACGAATACATCTGCGCGACCTTGTCCTCGCGGATCAGGTTGCGGATGGCCGGGGTGCCGACCATGATTTCCCACGCCGCGGTGCGGCCGCCGCCGATCTTCTTGAGCAGCGCCTGCGAAATGACGGCGCGCAGGCTCTCCGACAGCATCGAACGCACCATCGGCTTCTCGCCAGCGGGGAACACGTCGATGATGCGGTCGATGGTCTTGGCCGCAGACGACGTGTGCAGCGTCGCGAACACCAGGTGCCCGGTTTCCGCTGCGGTCAGCGCCAGGCGGATGGTTTCGATATCGCGCATTTCGCCGACCAGGATGTAGTCGGGATCCTCGCGCAACGCCGAACGCAGCGCCTCGTTGAAGCCGTGGGTATCACGATGCACTTCGCGCTGGTTGATCAGGCACTTCT